>CAZIVQ010000419.1:0-4836 GCA_964542415.1 uncultured Bacteroidia bacterium
CAGCAGACCTTGGGCGAATGGCTACGGACCAAACTGGCGCGCATCGTGCCTGCCGACTTTCAAGCGCCCGGTACGCCCGCCCCGCCGGCTGAAGTGGGCCAGGCCGAAGCGCAGTATGCCATTCAGTATTTTTATGACTACCTCGCCCACTTGATCGGGGCCTGGCACGAACTCGCCGAGACGGCTTTTGACCTGATGGAAGATTGCGCGCCCCCGGCCGGGCGTTTCCCTACCTTTCTCATGCTGGGGAGGGTAGAAAATGCGGAAGCCTGCGCCACGCCTTCCGCCTACCGCAGCCATTTTTCCCAACCCCCCATCTACAATGACAACGCCATCCGCTTGCAGCAGGTGAAGCATCAGTATGAGCGGCTGCGTCGCTTGGTCAGTCCGGCCGCGTTCAACTTGCTGCCCTATTTTGATACGCCCCTCAAGCTTACGCCTAGCTTTTACCATCGGCAGGGCATCAGCGAGCTGGCCATTCCCTACTACCTGGACTACGGGGCCCTGTACCGCTATTGGAACCATGACCGCTGCCGCAAGGGGATACCTTTTCGCCAGCCGAGCTATTTCTTGCCAGAGGGGCAGCAGCGGGCAGAGCAGTTGCTGCTCAGGCACGACGCGCATGATTTTTACCGGGTAGAGGGTCACTTGGGCAGCAACGTGGCCTTGGCCGTCCAAGGCTTGCGCCGCTACCAGCAGCGCCACAACCTGGCTTTTGACATCGTAGCCCTGAAGCTCGACGTGACGGGGCAGATCGACGATTTTACCCTCTATGGAGAAATGGACGACCTGGAGGCGGATTTTGAAGAAGCGAAAGACCGCTTTGCCAAGATATGGGACGAAAACCAAGCGCGCTGGCAAAACAACGTGCTGGTACAAACGCTCAGGCGGCGCTTTTTTGAGCGGGATCAATTGGCGGCCTTCCGCTACAGCGAATTGAGCAGTGACATTCTGCGCAATGCTGCCCACGAAAGCCGCTACGCCTGGGTCGCCAACCCCAACGGAAGCTTCCGGCTGGAACTACGCGATGAATCGGGCAATCCCATCGCTCGGTTTGCCGAAGATGTCAGCTTCGCCGACGACAATGGCAATGCTTTACTGGATACGGGAACCTTGCAGCAGCAGTACATCCGGCAATTTGCGACTTGTTTTGCCATCAGCCTCATCAATTACAGCCTCACCCTGGTCAACAGCGATATATCCGGGGAAAGCTTCACCCAGTTTTTGTTTCGGGTCAATTACCTGACCCGCGATGAGGTCACCTGGCCCGATAACAGCACGGACACCGTTGCCTTGCGCAGTACCGACACCCTGGGCATCGAACAAGTAGCTAATCAGACCTTTGTCCTCACCAGCAACACCTTGCTGGATTTCGATACGGTCTATGGACTTATGCGAGACCTGGACGCCGGGCGGGACCCCGATTTGAACGAAAACCTGACGCCGGCAGACATGGTGGCCTATTGGGAGATCAAAGGGGTTTTCGAAGCCTATCAGCAGCGCCTGGAGCGCCGCTTCAAGCTCCATCTTTTCCACGAATTTGCCAAGCAGCACCCCGGCCTCGAACCCCGTGGCGGCGTACCCAAAGGCGGCACCTTCGTCATGGTCTATGTGGATGGGGAGGAAATTGTGGGGAACATTATCCAAAGCGAACAAGCACACCTGGTAACCAGCCGAGGCTTGCAGCCCTTCATCAAAACCCCGCCCGTCACTGACGAGCAAGGCAACCTGCTGGAAGACCAGCGTCGCCGCCGCGAGCTGATCACCAGCCAATCTCGCATCAACCAGGCCGACCTGGTGGTGGGCGACTTTTGCTTGCCTTACCGCGTAGGCGGCGATGGGCCGGTGGTGAGCTACGTGCTGGCCAAGCCGCGGCCGATAGTGTTGCTGGAGAAAATGGTCTTCTGCGAAGACGACGAAACCGCCTACGAGTTTATCCTTGATCCGATGGGCGGTACGCTGAAGGGCGAAGGGGTGTCCACGGGAGCAGATGGGGCCTATTATTTCCGCCCCAGCGATATCCAAAGGGAGGCCATGGGCGATCCTGAGCTTATCACCTTCACCTACGTGGTCGAAGGCAGCTACGACACCCTTACCGTGCAGGTTTATCCTGAACCTAGTACCGATTTCTCCCTCACCCAAACGGATTTCTGTGTCAACGATGAGCCGGTAACCTTGAGCTTGCGGCCCGAAGACGACCACCTGGAGCTGCTGAGCATCCGCGTGGGTGGGCAGGCCATGAACCGCTTTGATCCTGGGGCATACGCCGGACAGCAGCTGCCCGTGCAGGTAGACATTCAGGCCCTGGTCCGCGACCGGCGTACCGGCTGTGAAAATACGGTCAGCCGTACCCTTACGGTCTATCCACAACCTGATGCGGGTTTCAGCTTCTCGGTGGCGCCGCAAAACGAGGGCTTCTGCATCGACGCCGATCAAATCGAGTTGCAGCCCAACAGCCCGAGCGAAAGCCAGGGGTTCACCCTCTTCTATCCCGGGGGGCTGCAAATAAATGAAGATCTGCTCGAACCCAGCCGCCTCGACGGGGTGAGCCTGCCAGCCCAGGTCATCATCGAGCACCGCGCCCGCAGCAGCAACCCGGCTGCTTGCGAAGCAGTGAGCCGCCGAACGGTGACCATCTACGACCTGCCGGTAGCAGATTTTACCCTGGCTACGGCGCCCAATGACAATGGCGTTTATGAGTTTTGTGCCAATGATGAGCCGGTAGCCATCCAAGGTGGGGGTGCCAATGATACTTTCGCGCTCACCGATGCGGATGGCAACACGCTCAGCGGCGGCTTGCTCAGCGACCCTTGGCGCTTTGCCCCAGCACAGGTCTTCCCCGATGGCCCCGACGGCATCGTGAGCCTGACCCTTACGCGGCGGGTGAGCGGGCCAGGCGGTTGTGAAAGCCGTTTCAGCCAGTCCCTCATTCTCCAACCCATCGCTGAACCCGGCACTTTCGAACTCGAAGCGGCCTTGCCCGAAGCCAACCGGGGCACTTTCCAGGTCCGGGCGTCCAACGTTCAGCTCGAAGGGCAAGCCAACTGGCAGCTGGAGCCGCCTCCAGCCAGTGGGCCCCGCTTTTCCGCTGACGGCTGGGTCGCTATCTATCAGTATCTCTCGTCAAGCAACCCCAACGGCATTCCGCTTGACACCCTGATCAGGGTCACGCTGGTGGTGACGCCTCAAGGAGGCGGTTGCAGCAGTGCTCCCACGGAGGAAACGGTGGCGGTGCCTTTTGGTACGGAGCAAACCTTTTTGGGATGGGAGGGCGAGGGAGGCGGCCTCAGCCTGTTCGATGGGGCGGCTATTTCTGACACCGAACTGGGAGACGCCTCGCAATATTTCATTGCTGCCCAGACCTTACCCCAGGAAGTAGGCAGCGTGATCCTGCGCCATACTGCACCGGATGGCTCCCAAACGGACAGCGGGCCGCTCACCACTGCCCCTTATCAGCTGGATCTGCCCGGCAGGCCAGCGATTGGGGTGCATCAGCTCGCCGTCGAGACTTATGCCCAAGCCGGTGGTAGCGGGGCGATGGGCGGGCCCTATCAGATCAGTTTCACCGTCACCAATCCTGATTTGTCCCGGCCGCGGAACCTAGCCGAGGCCGAAGCGGCAGCCACTCCCCAGCTTGGGGGGCAATTGCTCAACCGGCGACGGGAGCAGTTCAAAGCCAAGCTGAATGAACTGGGCGAAGCCAATCAGTCCATTGGTGACAGCAAGCCCTTCAAACTAGCGAGCATGCTGCTGATGGCCGCCGCCGGGATCGACGAAGCCGAATCGGTAAAGCGCTACCAAGCATTCGTAAAATCCCTGCTGGCCTCTTACCGCCAAAGCAGCGACGAGCGCAAAGCCGAGCTGAACCAAGTCATGGCCCTGACCACGGCGGGCTTGTTTGATCGCTTGGTGGCCGGGAACATCGCCAGGACCGTGAGGACTGACCTGCAGGCAGCCTTGAGCGACCTCAAGGAAGCAGGCATCGACCTGAATGGGGTTAAGCAAACCTGGGAAGGCGATGCCCTCTCCGACGCATTCGATACCGACTCGCTAAATGACCTGATCCAGTGAGGCGTTCGCATGACCATATCATCGGGCGCACCGAATGGGTGATCGACAGCCCCAGGCTGGAGCAAGCCTGGGAGCTGCAAGCGTCAGTGGGGCGCATATTTTCCCAGCAAGCGCAACCCGCCATGGCCGCGCTTTTCGACCAGCTCTTCGGAGGAGAAGAGGTGGTTCGGCTGGATCGCCTGGAGGTAGATTTGGGAACTGTGTCCGCGGCCTTCTTGGAAGAAGAATTGTCCAAACGCCTGCTGGCAGAGTTGGAAACCCAGCTACGACGGCATCAGCAGCAAGCCAAGGACACCCAAGCGAAGCTTTCCCCTGCGGCTTACCAATGGGAACTGCTGGCGTTCTTTCTCCAGCACGGGCACTTACCCTGGTGGCAGCCGGCGATTGCCCGTTCTGCCCTGGTGGCAGCATGGAAGGAGGAGCTATTGGCCCCAGCCGTGGTCAGGAACTGCCAAGAAGCGCTGCGCGGCTTGCTGAGCGCTAGCCCGGCGGCCCGGCAGCGGCTGGTCACGGAGCTGCCGCCCGACCTTTGGGAGACTTTGCTGTTTGCCAGCCAGCCTGCCTGGAAAGCCCCCTGGCAAGGGTTGAATCAGCGACTAGGACAGCTAAGCCGCAGGTATGCCATGTCGTCCTCCCTCATCCGTCAGGCAGCGTTTGTGCTGGCCCTGGGGCTGGTGGAGGCATGGCTGGCGTCTTCGCCTCATTCTCCCCTGGCCATACCGCCACTGTTATCGATTTGGGTCAAAGAAACCTGGTCCGTTTGGC
>CAZIVQ010000420.1:0-4836 GCA_964542415.1 uncultured Bacteroidia bacterium
TGCAAGCTCCAGGCCCCGGCCGCTCTGTTGATAACGAAAAGCGCAAAGGTAAGATTGAGGCTGGCAAATTTTATGCACCTTACGTTTCTTTAACGAATAACCTCCCGGTTTTCATCTTTGGTAAAAAACCCAAACTACTGGCTATCAAGTCTTTTCAGCCGACATGCCGCCTTCTTCGATTTGCGGCTTTGGGTGAACCCAAAAGGGGAAGTTATTCTTCGCGCCTTACTCACAAATTTTCCGGGCCTTCAAAGCCTTGGCTACCCCCAGGCCTTATCCCCTCTATGTTGCTGCGGAACCTCAGCCTCTTTTTCCTTTGCCTCTTTGGGAGTGCCGCCTGCACGGCACAGCCTCCCAAATACGAATTTCGTGCGGCTTGGTTTGTCACCTTAGCCAACATCGACTGGCCCAGCGACCGGGAGCTGAGTCCGGCCCAGGAGCGGGCCGAGTTCATCGCCCTGCTCGACCGGCTGCAAGCCAACGGCCTCAATGCCGTGGTGGTGCAGGTCCGCCCCAACGGCGATGCCTTCTACCCCAGCCGCTACGCGCCCTGGTCCTTCTACCTGACCGGCGAGCAAGGCCGTCCCCCCGAGCCCTACTACGACCCGCTGGCCTTCATGATCGAGGCCGCCCACGCCCGCCAAATGGAGTTCCACGCCTGGTTCAACCCCTACCGCGTGGTCTCTCACACCCGCTTCAACCTCCTGGCTCCCACCCACATCTACGAGCAGCATCCCGATTGGTGCATCACCTACGGCAAGCAGCGCTACCTCGACCCGGGTTTGCCCCAGGTGCGCCACCACCTCACGGCCGTGGTCATGGAAGTCGCCCGAAACTATGACCTCGATGGCATCCACTTCGACGACTACTTCTACCCCTACCTCGAAGCAGGGATCGCCTTCGGAGACGAGGCCACCTACCAGCGCTATGGCCGCGCTTTTCGGGACCGGGGAGACTGGCGTCGCGCCAATGTCGACGCCTTCATCCAAGGTCTCAGCGACAGCCTCCGGGCCTGCAAACCCCACCTGAAGTTTGGCATCAGCCCCATCGGCATCTGGCGCAACAAAAAGGACGACCCCCTGGGCTCCAACAGCCGGGTGGCCCAGACCGCCTACGACGTCCTCCATGCCGATGTGCGCAAATGGCTACAGCTCGGCTGGATCGACTACGTAGCCCCGCAGCTCTACTGGAGCACCCGCAACCCCTACGCCAACTACCAGGAGCTGCTCAATTGGTGGGAGGACAACAGCTTTGAGCGCCACCTTTATATCGGTCAGGCCATGTTCAAAGTGAAAGAAGACCAGTCCCGCTGGTGGAGCAACCCCACTGAGCTGCGCTATCAGCTGGCCCTCAACCGCCATAGGCCCCGGGTCCAGGGGGCCCTCTTTTACAGCGCCAAATCTTTTATCGGCAACCCCCACGGCATCGAGACTCACCTCCAGCGGGAAACTTACCGCTACCAAGCCCTCCCTCCTCCTATGCCGTGGAAAGATTCGGTAGTGCCTCGCCAACCAGAAAGGCTGACCCAGCGCCGCGACTTCCAGGGGCAGGTGCTGCTCACCTGGCAACCCCCCACTCTCGCTGCCGATGGCGAGCGCCCCCATCGCTACGCCGTCTACCGCTTCGACCCGAGGGACCAGGCCCGCCTGAGCGACCCCCGCTACTTGCTTGGCACCACCCTCGAACCCTTCTTCCGGGACGCCAGGGCTCATCCGGGCCAGGACTACCTCTACGTGGTCACCTCCCTGGACCGGCTAAACAATGAGAGCGAAGCCGTGGCGGCCATTCTTTCCCGGGCCGGAGAAAGCCGCTGAGTAGCAAAAATTGCCTTATCTTGCAGCATGTCTGAATTTTCACGTGGCCTGGTGGCCGCTGGTCACCAAGAAACCGCCCGCGCCGGCGCGAGCATCCTCGAAGCCGGAGGCAATGCCTTCGATGCGGCCGTGGCAGCGGCCTTGGCATCTTACGTAGCCGAGCCCAGCCTCACTTCTCTCGGGGGAGGCGGCTTCATGCTTGCCGTGCCAACAGGACAGGCCCCAGTCCTTTACGACTTTTTCGTGCAGACGCCCCGGCAGAAGCGCCCCCTGGCAGAGCTGGATCTGGTCGAGTCTCAGATCAATTTTGGCACCACCAGCCAGAAGCAATACATCGGCAAAGGCACCACCGCCGTGCCGGGCTGCCCCGCCGGGCTGCTTCAGGCCCACGAGCAACTCGGGCGCATGCCCCTGTGGGAGGTAGCCCAGCCAGCCCTCGACCTTTGCCGACAGGGGGTGGTGATCACCCCCTACCAGGCCTACACCCTGGCCATTCTGGAACCCATTCTCCTACATGATGCAGAAATGCGCCGGATTTTCGGCCGGGAGGATCGCTTGATTCAGAAAAATGAGGTGATGTACCGCCCGCTGCTGGCCCAGACCATCGAGCAGCTGGTGGAAGAAGGGGTGGCAGCATTTTATTTGGGAGAAATTGCCCAGCGCTACGCCCGGGACAATGCCGAAAACGGAGGCAGCCTTACCTTGGAAGACCTGGCCAGCTACGAGGTCATTACCCGCCAGCCCATCTCGTACAAATACCACCGGCACACCCTGCTGACCAACCCCGCTCCCAGCGCTGGAGGCACCATGATTGCCTATGGCCTAGCCATGCTCAAGGGCCTGCCTCCCTGGCTGGGCCGGCCGTCCGGGGAGGCCTACGTGCTCCGTCTCGCCGGGGCCATGCAAGGGATGAACGAATTCCGGGAGGGATACCTGGAAACGGGCCTGCCACAGCCGGATTTTGACCCGCGGCTCTACCTCCAAGAAGCTTTCGTGCGCGGGCAGCGGGAGACCATCGACTGGTTGGGCAATACCACCCACATCAGCGTGCTGGACACCGAAGGAAATGCGGCCAGCCTTACCTCCACCATCGGAGGGGCTTCGGGGTACACCATCCCCGGTACCGGCATCCCCGCCAACAACATGCTGGGCGAACTCGACCTCAATCCTGGTGGCCTCTACGCTTGGGGCGAAAACCAGCGGCTCACCTCTATGATGGCCCCTACGGTGGCCCTGCATGACGGCCAACCGGCCATTGTGCTGGGCTCGGGCGGCTCCAGCCGCATTCGTACCGCCCTGATGCAGGTGCTCCTCAACCTGATCGACCACGGCATGGACGTAGCCGAAGCGGTGCGCTATCCGCGTATCCACTGGGAAGCCGGCATCCTGAACCTGGAACCGGGCTTTATCCCCGATGTGCTGAGTTTCAAGCCTAAAGACACCCTGCTCACCTATTGGGAAGCCCCGAACATGTTCTTTGGCGGGGTACATACCGTGGTACGAGACCCTGGCGGGCAGCTGCACGGAGCAGCCGACCACCGCCGGGACGGGGCGGTAAAGGGGGCCTGACTTGTTTTCAGCCTGCCATCGGTCCGATCTGATAGAGTTCGCCGTCTTTTACCGAGCAGAAGATCAGTTCGGCTTGGGGAAAGCGCTTTTCAGCCACTTGCATGGCCGCCTCGGCCATGTCGGCCGACTCATAAAAGCGGTAGGCCACGGCGTAGTAGTCTTTGCCATCGCCCCGGCGCACCTTCAGGTAGTGAGGCACATCTTCCCCCGCCTGGAGGTGAGCAATGACCCGGCTACGGGCGGTCGTTTCGGTATCGGCCCAGTTGGTCACCACGAGGTAGACATTTTCGGGCTCTTCGCTGATGCGGGAGGTATTCTCCAAAATCCGGTTCATTACCCCTTGAAACTTAGAGGCATCGGTACGGGCGTTGGCCAGGGTTCGCTGCCCGCCCAGCTCCGTCAGGTAAGGATAGGGTTCGGTGTGTATTTCGCCCACCATGATCTGGCTGTTGGCGTTGTCACCTTCGCCTACATAATGGATGTCGGTGAGGGTGAGCAGGGCCCGCTCGAAGTCCTCCTGCACTTCCTCCCAGTAAGGGTTGGGAGTCAGGGCGTTGAGCTTTTCACCGGCCACCACCATCTGGCGGTAATCTTCGGTGTTGAGGTAGGGATATTCGCCGCTTTGGGCGGCGGCGCGGGCTTCGCGAAAGCGCAGGTACCATTTGAGGGGCGCTGAGGCCAGGTCTTCGACCTTATTTTCCAACACAGACGCGGCCCCAAGTCCGATGAACATGCCCTCCGCCGTTTGCAGGTAGAGCCCCAGGCGGGTGAGTTCGTCGGCTATGTCGCCCATCTGGTCATGAAAACTGGCTTCGTCGGCGACATTTTCCAAAAAAGGCAGCAAATGTGGGATGATGACCTCATCGCGGGTTTTGAGCACGGCCAAGAGGTCGCCTTCGGTCTCGATCCCCTCTCCGGTGACCACTTGGCGGGCGTAGGCTTCGAGTTCAGCCAGCATGTTGGCGTCAGATTTGACCAGGGCATAGAGCTTTGGCATTTGCTGCTCCAGGGAGAAATCAGCCAGGCGGGCGTTGCTCAAGCCACGGCTACGGGTAGAATCAGCCCTAGGCTCGGAGGTTGCTGTTTCACTGCTTTCGTCCTCAGCGTCAAGCTGGGCCGAGGCCTGATTGGAGTTTAAATCGCTACAGGCAGACAGGACAATGGCCAGGATCAGAAAGAAGGAAAAAAGACGGTTCATGGGACAGGGTTCAAGGTTTGGTGAGCAGGCTGGCGGCCCCGAATCAATCGGATCAAAAGGCTTCATCAACCCAAGAAGGGGCGGGTTCTCTGTTCCAATATACGTTTTTTGGGGGGAGTTCGTGCGGGGATTGCCATTCTCCTTATGACAGGTCTGCATCTGTCGTGGCTGGGTTACGCACGGGCCTGCGTCTGGTCTGCTCATTTACCCCTCAGGCATTCAGGGGCTCTTTTACCACTTAGGCACTCAGGGCAC
>CAZIVQ010000421.1:0-4836 GCA_964542415.1 uncultured Bacteroidia bacterium
TCCTGGTGGAAGTCTGCGCGGTCAAAACCGCCACCGGCGAGGTTCAGCCCGATTTCAACGGGGTCTTAAACCTGGTTCCCGCCGCCGGTGCTACCGGTACCCTGTCTGGCAGTACCAGCACCTTTGCAAATAATGGCTGCGGGACGTTTTCTGTCGCCTACAGTGCCATTGAGGCCTTGCAGCTCGAAGTCTCCACTCTGGCAGGCCTGAGCGGGGCTACTTCTACCTCCATCGACATCCAGGCCGGATGTCCGGGCATTACCATGACGGCGGGGATAGTGAACCCTTGTGGGGATGATTCTCCTAACGAATACGTAGCCGGTGCCACCAACAGCTTCCCGGTCGATATCGGAGACATCGTACTGGCTTCTTACGACCCAAATTCCGGCCTTCAACCCAACCCCAACTATACCTGGGCCGCCCTCGATACCGCCCTCGCGGGCTCGACTAACGAAACCTGCGGCGTGGGTCTGCAATGCAACCGCTGGCTGGATGTGACTGATGCGGCAGATGAAATCGTTATCCTGAACCTCGTCAACCAGCTTAATACCCAAGCAGGATGTATTCCGCCGCTATTTCAAGCTCCTCTGCCCGGACCCAACTTAGGGACCATTCCGGCCAACAGCCGGGTGATATTCTTCTTAGGGGCAGGAGGTAATGCGGCAGGTACGCTCCTGCCAGGCTTCGATGGATTAGGAACCAACCTTGATTTTTCCGGCTATTGTGGGCAAGGGCCGATCTACACTGTTTTTGGGGAGCATAAGAATCCTAACAGTACTTTTGGTTTCTTTTCGAATGCCGGAGGCCGCGCTTACAGTATCATCGTGGGCGGAAGTGAATCAGCCTATTTCGATTATCCCGGTACACCATCCACGGAACCCGAGTACGTAGATTATTCGGGTACTTTGACAACCAGTCTGGACTGCACGCCCCCCAACCTCTTCCAGGGCGTGGTCCTCGACGGCAGCCAAAAAGCCCTCTCCCCTCCCCTGCCCTTGCCGACGGAGTTGACCCTAAACTTGCAGTCGCAACCCGTACAGGAGCGGGCCCTCTGGCACCTACATGCGCCGGAAGCAGGCCAAGGCTACCTGGAACTGCTCGACCTGCAGGGGCGGCAGGTCTGGCGAAGGAAGCTGGGCTGGCAAGCCGGGGCACAAACCCTTGAGCATAGCTTGATTGATCTGCCTGCGGGACTCTACGTTTGGCGCTTGCGGTACCCAGGTCCTCCTCTGCAAGGCCGGTTGCTGAAAGCAAAATAGGGTCCATGGCCCCTCTTGACCCTTTGCTTATTGCCACTGCTTGCCGTAAACTTGCAGCAAATAGCTGTACATGTTCAATTTCCGCTCGGTATTCAACGTTCTGGGCCTGCTCACGGGGATCAATGGCCTGGCCATGCTCCTGGCGTTGCCCTTTTCGTTTTACTACCAAAGCGGGGACCATGAGGGCTTGCTCATTGCTTCGGGCCTGGCCTTGCTGCTGGGCGGAGCGGTTTGGGGGCTCACCCGCGGCAAAGGCACGCAAGAGCTGAAAAAGCGCGACGGCTACCTCATTGTAACCCTGGGCTGGCTGGTCATATCTATTTTCGGGGCCTTGCCTTACCTGCTGACCGGGGCCATTCCCAACCCGGCCGATGCGTTTTTTGAGTCCATGTCGGGCTTTACCACCACCGGGGCTACCATCTTGGGGCAGCGCATTGAGGACCTACCCCTGGGCTTGCATTTCTGGCGGGCCCTGAGCCACTGGATCGGCGGCATGGGCATCATCGTGCTCACCATCGCGATCCTGCCCCTGCTGGGCATCGGAGGCATGCAGCTTTTTGCCGCCGAATCGCCCGGCCCTTCGCCCGACAAGCTTACCCCCCGCATCAAAGAAACCGCCAAGCGGCTCTGGATCATCTACGTGGCCCTGACCGGGGTCGAGGCCCTGCTGCTGATGTTTGGCGGGCTCACCCTTTTCGATTCGCTCTGCCATGCCATGTCAAACTTAGCTACCGGGGGCTTTTCCACCCGGCGAGCTAGCGTAGGGGCCTACTCAACGTATGTGCAATATGTGGTGATTTTTTTTATGTTTTTGGGAGGAACCAATTTTGCCCTGATCTATGCCGGCCTCAAAGGAAAACCCATCAGACTATGGCAAAATGAGGAATTTCGCACCTACCTGTTCTTTTTCCTGCTGATGACGACCATCGTGACCGGGGTGGTATTTGTGACTCAAGACCTGGACTTCGAGACGGCTTTCCGCCAAGCAGCTTTTCAGGTGATCGCCATCCTGACCACCACAGGTTTTAACACCGCCGACTATACGGCTTGGGGGCCCTTGCTCTTGGTGATATTCTTTGTGATGATGTTTTTTGGGGCTTGTGCCGGCTCCACCAGCGGTGGCATGAAGCTGGTGCGCTTTCTGGTGGTGTTCAAAAACAGTTACCTCGAACTCAAGCGGCAGATTCACCCCAAAGCCATTATGCCCGTGCGCCTCAATGGCCGGGCCATACCGGCCGAAATGGTGTCCAAAATCGTGGCCTTTTTTCTGATCTACGTGATTATTTTTGTATTTTCTTCCCTTATCATGGCCGCCATGGGCCTGGACTTCATGACCGCCATTGGTTCGGTGGCTTCGGCCTTGGGAAACATTGGCCCGGGCATCGGCGGCGTAGGCCCTGGCAACCCGGAAAATTTTGCCGCCCTCTCAGACGCCGGGAAGTGGTTTCTTTCCTTCCTCATGCTGCTTGGCCGCCTGGAGCTGTTTACCGTGCTGATGCTGCTGACCCCCTTCTTTTGGCGAGATTCCTAAGCCATACTTGCCTCTCAAAAGCTTTTTTCCGTAAGTTTCGCCTCCCAAAGTTTTTCCCAACTCCCCGCCTAACCTCTTTTCTCTCTTTTCTTTTCTCTATGCTAAAAAGCCACCATAGTTCAAGGGATAGAATAGGCGTTTCCTAAACGCTTGATCCAGGTTCGAGTCCTGGTGGTGGCACAGAGTTAAGTCCATGCATTTTTGCATGGGCTTTTTTTTGCCTGTTTTTCAACGCTTTTGGCAGCTTGTTTTAGGCAAAAACACTTACCATGCTAAGAACCCTGCTGATCACTATCTTTTCTGCGAGCTACCTTCTCACGCTTGCCCAGCCAGCTTTCGTGCTTCGCTACGACCTTCAGCAAGATCAGGTAGACACCCTGGCCTACCCGGCCTATGATTCGACCCAGCTTCGGGCGCAGACCCCTGCTTCGATGGGCAGCCTTCCTGGGCTGGCTACCTTGCCTACCCAGGTGCCCCCTGGCTTACAGTTCAATCAAACTACTTTTTCCCGGAAAATAAGGGTGGAAGACAGCCTCTCGGTCACAGATTATCCCATAAGGTGTGCGGTGAAAATCTTTGGGGTGGAGGCCGATACCCTGGTCCACCTCTGCTCCGGGATGATGGTCAGCCGCTCGCTGGTCCTTACCAGCTCGCACTGTTTCCGCACCGGGGACGAGGATACCCTGGCCTATGACAGCCTCCTCCTCATCCCTGCCTATGACCAGGGGAGCGCTGCGCCTGCTATTGGAGAAGCCCGGGCGAAAACCGTATGGATGTCTTCTGCTTTTCCCCGCGATATTTACCGGGATTGGGCCTTGATAGAAATAGACCAACCGCTCGGCGACTTGACGGGCTGGATAGGAGTGGGACTAGAAGCAGACGACAATTTTTTCCTGTCTCCCACCTTCTACAAGTTTGGCTACCCCAATGCAACCAGCTTTTTTCCAACTAACTCCTACAATGGCGACACCCTCTATTTGAGTTGGGGGAAGATAGACCTGGTGCACCCCGAATATTTTGGGGTAAACGGGCACCGAGATGGCTTGCCTGGGGAAAGCGGCAGCGTGCTGGCTACCCCTACCGCCGACGGCTGGGCGCTCTACGGAACCTTTATTTTCTTGTCTGATTTCAGGCATGCCCGCATCCTCCCGGAGGGTTTCTGGTTTATCGAATCGCAGGTTGCGGCTGACATCCTTACCCCGATCGAGTCTCCTACCCCCTCAGCGGTGCGGCTGTGGGTGAGCGCGAACGGAGGATGGCTAAGCTTTTCGAAGCTCCCCCCATCCAGTTTCCAACTTGCTCTTTACTCCCTGCAAGGAAAGCGGCTGGTTTCCTGGCGAGAACCTAACCCACAAAACCTGCTTCCGTTACCAGCATCGTTACCGGCGGGAATTTACCTGCTCAGAGGAAGGATCGATGACCAACCCTACGCGCAGAAAGTGTTCTTGTCAGGGAGGAGGTAAGAAAAATCAGGTGGCCGGGGGAGCTATTCCGATAACCCTGTCAGCGTTTTTGGGAACGCTGACAGGGTTTGAGGCCATTCATTGAAAAATGAACGCTAGCTCTACCGTTCCACATAAGCCATCGGAAACAACCGTTGCATGCGGGCGTCGATATCACCCACGGTAACCTGCCCGTCGCCGTTTTCGTCGAGGCCGGCGTTTTGGCGGTAGCGCCGGGAGGGCTGGGCATAGAGGCGGAAGCTGGGTTTTTGACCGATGGCTTTGGGATAAAGAATGGCCAGGTAGAGGTCGGTCAGGCTGCGAAAGTCCCCGTAGCGCCTGCGCGCGGTGGCGAGGTAGCGGTACACGAAATCGAGCTGCCGCAAGGGGCCGAGCCGCTGTAGTTCGTCGGTGGAGGTGCGGAGTTCGCGGGCGGTGGCGGGCATGAACTGGATCAGGCCCACGGCCCCGCTGCCTTTGGCATTTTCGATGGAAGCATCGAAGCGCGACTCGGCGTATATCACGGCCATGAGCCAGCCAGCTGGCACTTCCAGTTCAGCGGCGATGTGGCGCACCCGGGCTTCGAAGGTGGGAACGTCGGCCA
>CAZIVQ010000422.1:0-4823 GCA_964542415.1 uncultured Bacteroidia bacterium
GGGCGGCAGCTGGTAGTAAATGCCCGTGTTGAAGTTGGCAGAAAGCCGGGGCGTGAGGGCGTAAGAAGCCGAAAAGCGGGGCGAAAATTGCTCCAGGGGATTGGACATGGTCTCGGAGAAGGTGTTGCCATCGAGGCGCAGGCCCAGCGAAAGCGTCAGCCGCTCTTCCAGCAGCCGCTTACTCAATTGCCCGAAAAGGCCATAGCGAATAAACCCCAACTCAGACTCGAAATCCAGGATCGTATTTGGCAGCACCTGATAGGTATCATTGGTGTACTTGGCTTGCTCCAGGTTGACGCCGTAGTTCCACTTGAAGCCCTTTTGGCGGGTGGTGCGCTCCACCCGCAACTTATTTTCGATCTCGCGGGAGGTGTAGTCCAGCAGCGGGTCGAGGTTCTCGTCATTGTCTGGGTACTTGAAGGCGCGGTTGTTGAGCATGTTGCGGCTGAGGACCACCTGCCAGAAACCCTTGTCGCCAAAATATTTGTAATTGGCCCCGATGGTATAGTTCCACTGAGTCTGCACCGGCAGGTAGCCGAGGACATACTTCTGGAAGTCGGTGCTGTCGGCTTCTAGGTTGAGGGAGAATTCGTCCAGGACCCCTAGGCTCACGATGCTTAGCTCATGGCGCTGCCCAAAGCGAAATTTGTGCTTGTACTGGTAGTCGTTGTAGTTGGGCAGAAAAGGCAGGGCCAGCACTTTGAAGAGCAATTGCAGGTAAGAGCGGCGGACAGAAAAGAGAAAGGAAGAATTCTCACTGGAAGGGCCCTCTACGGTCAGGGCCAGGTCGCTCGCGCCCACGGTGGCCGTGAAGCCGATGCGGTCGTCGCGGGCGGGCCGTTGGGTAAATTCGAAGACCGAGCTGAGGGCATTGCCCCGGTTGGCGGGGAAGGCCCCAGAGTAGAAGTCTACTTCCCCGATGAAGTCCACGTTGATCAGGCCCACCGGCCCGCCCGAAGCGCCTTGGGTGGCAAAGTGGTTGATGTTAGGGGTCTCAATGCCGTCGATGTAAAAGCGGTTTTCGTTGGGGCCGCCGCCGCGGATGAGGATGTCGTTGCGGAAACTCACGGTGCTCGCCACCCCCGGCAGGGACTGGATCACCTTGGAGATGTCGCGGTTGCCGCCGGGATTTCGCTTGATCTCCGAAGTGCCGATGGTACGCAGGGAAAGGGGCGATTCTTCTACTTGCTTAAAAGGGGAGGCCTGGATGAAGACTGAGTCGGCGGATTCGTTTGAAGCCTTGAGGGGAATTTCCAGCACATAAGGCTTGGAGTTACTGGCTTGCACCTCGTAGACCAGGGCGGTTTCGAAGCCGGTGTAGCGCACCTCGACGTTATAGAGCCCGGGTTTGATGTCCTTGATTTCGAACTTTCCCAGCGAATCGGTATAGGTGCCATAGGGCGAATCTTGCAACAACACCGCCGCATACTCCACCGGCATGTTAGTCAGATCATCATAAACGCGGCCCTTGATGATGCCGTTTTGGGCGAAAGCAGCGGGCAGCAGTAGCAGCCACAGGCCAAACCAAGTGTAGGCCAAGCGAAAGCGGGTCAACATCTTTGCCATGGTTCTGAAAAACAATTGTCTCGACATCGTGTTGAAGAAATGTATTTATTCCAATAACATAGCATTGTTTGAAATGTTTTATGTTTTTGGTTAATCTTAAAAGAAGTTAATTCAATCTCGTAGTAAATGGCAAAGTATCGCTTGTTGGGTGAACTGATCGAATTGCTGGAGGCCTATGAAGCAGGGCAAGAGGGGCGGGAGGAGACCCTGATTGGTTTTTCGGTCTGGCTAGGCCAGCACCTGGGCTATCCCAACCCCGACCTGTCCATCCCGGCTGAGGCAGCGGGGGAAAAGCAGCCCTGGGCCGACCATGAGTCCAAGACCATTCTCACCATTCTCATTGCCTACCTCTATCGCTACGCCAAGCATTACTCCAAAAAAGCCCTGGAAGACACCCCCCTTTCTACCCTCGATGAATTTACCTTCCTGGCCACCCTCAGCTACCGGGGCAACCTCACCAAAACCGAGCTGATCAACCTGCACCTGCTGGAGATCACCTCCGGCATCGAGATCATCAAGCGACTGGAAAAAGGCGACTTACTGGAAAGCTATGCCGACCCCAACGACCGCCGCTCCAAGCGGGTGAAACTCACCTCGCGGGGCCGCGAGGTGCTGGAAGTCGTCATGAAAAAAATGGACCTGGTAGCCCAGGTCGTCTCCGGCGACCTCAGCGAAGCCGAGCAGCAGCGCTTGCTGCCCATTCTCCACCGCCTTAACGATTTCCACGCCGTCATTCACCACCAAGACCGCAAAAGCGACCTGGAAGCCATCAAAGAGAAGTACTTGGAGGATTAATCTGGGCTGTCGGTTTTTTTAACGAGGATCATGGATGGCGGTGAAACCAGTAGAGCGCAGAGGGAAGTACTTGTTTCTTGCCACAGGTCACGGACCCTCGGTACACCGGGGAGGGCACAGAGGCTCAATCTTAATTGTCGCTCAGTCGCTCGTCGCTCAGTCGCCAATCGCACAATCGCTCGTCGCTCAATCGCTCATCGCTTCCTCCAAGTAGCTCAAAACCATCCGTCCAATATTGTCCCGTGACTCGACGGTCCAGCCGCCGATGTGGGGACTGAGCAGGACATCTTCGCGGGCGAAGAGCCGCTCATACCGTTGCCGCTCGGCGGGGCTGAGGCGGTCGAGTTTTTCATTTTCCAGCACGTCTAATGCTGCTCCCAGTACTTGGCCTTCGTCCAGGGCTTGGAGCAGGTCTTCGAGCACCAAGACGGGGCCCCGGGCGAGGTTGAGCAGGTGGATGGGGCGGGCAAAGCGTCCCAGAAAATCCCCGTCCACCCAGTGGTGGGTCTCCTCGGTGAGCGGCACGTGCAGCGAAAGGACCCCGGCTTCGGCAAAAATCTCTTCCAGGCTGGCCTCGCGGGCGTAGGTGTCGCCATAGGAATGGCGGTATTTGTCGTAGGCCAGCACCTGACAGCCGAAGCCCGAGAGCCGCTTGGCCACGGCCTGCCCCGTATGCCCGTAGCCGATGAGGCCCACTGTCTCGCGGGTCAATTCCCGGCCGCGGTTGGCTTCGCGCCGCCACTCGAAGCGACGTACTTCCTGGTCGGCCCGGCGCAGGTGGTGGCGCAGGCTCAGCAGCATGCCTACCGCTTGCTCGCCCACCGCCTCCGCATTGGCCCCTTGGCAGTTGACCGCCCGGATGCCTTTTTCTGCTAGGTAACCCAGGTCGAAATGGTCCATGCCCACCCCCGCCCGGATGACCAGGCGTAGTTTTTTTGCCTGGTCGATGGCCTCACGGTCCAGCTGGATCTTGCTATTGATGAGGAGCAGGTCGGCTTCGGGCAGCTGGGTGAGAATTTCGGGGCGCTGGGCCTTGGGCCGGTAGTCCACGCTGAGGGGGAGGGCATTTACCTGCGCGATGAAATCGGCAGGGAAGGAGTCGACGATGAGGAGGTGCATGGGGAGGGGGGAGAGGTGAAGGTGCGAAGAAGGCAAAAAGGGAAGGAGCACCGCTCCAGGGAAGAGGTCAAATGAGAAGAAAAGGCGTGGGGCAGCTGTAATGGGAGTACCAAAGAAAAGAGTTATTTGGGAAGGAGCAAATGGGGGGCGAGTGGCTGGTTGAGGGTAAGGCACGCAAAAAGTGTTTAGGCTGTGGAAATTTTGGGATATGAGGGAGGTTCTGTTAGATTTGTGTAAACCTGATGCCTACTGCTTTGAGCCCAATGCCCTCCCTTCCAGCGAATCTTATGCGTGCTGCCTGTGGCTGCTTCGGCCTGTTGCTGTTGTTGTGCGGAGGATGCCAGGAAAACTTCCAGGCCAGCCCTCCTTTTCCGGCGGTGGCAGGCGATACGGTGCAGCTCGATGTGGACAGTTGGTACTACGTGGACCAATTGCCGGGCACTGCCGGAGACGTACCGCTCTACCCCTTCACCTATCAGATCTTCGAAGACTATTTCGATGGGTTTCTGCTTCATACCCCTGAGCGAATCTATATCCTGGAGCAACAGAGCGACTTCAGCCAGCGCAAAGTCTTGCTCGACCTGCGGGCGGAGCCGGGAGACACCATTTTCAAATACTCGAATTTTCAGTACCGCCTGCTGATCAATCGTATCGAAGAAGCGGGTGACCCCGTCTTCTATGTGCTGCGCCGCTCCAAGATCGGCGTCAAGCGTCTACGCGAGCGGGCCCTCTGGGTCATGTCTCCTACCCGCGGGATTCTGGCCGTAGCCAACTATGACATCCACTACGCCGATGGAGAAGTCACCCTCGACATGATGGGCGACCCAGACTACTTCAGCGACCCTGACCTGATCGACAAGATCAAATTTTATGACAATGACGTGGCCTACATGGTCGACCGGGACCGCCACATCATTTACCTCTTCGACAAGTTCAAGGGCGTGCTCAAAAGCAAAGACTTCAACGCCGACGAGGACCTCTACGAATACCGCTTCGACCAGGCTAATACCCGCAACCTCATCGACTTTCGCATCAGCCTGGAAAACGGCACGGTGCAGCTCATTGCCGGAGATTCCTGCTATTTTTTCTCCCAAACGCTGGAACTGCTACGCTCCTCTTCTTGCCGGTGAAAGGCCGGGACAGGGCTTTTTTTCTACCTGGCACCCCCTTACATTTCCTCTTACCTTCGTCTTCGGTTGTCTCATACCGGCCCCGGGGCCTGTGGGTAACCTGTAGAAGCTTTCGCGCTATTTACGGCCATGCGGCAAGCTTCCCGGGTAGCCTTCCGTTTAAATGTTCCTAACTTACCGCCTCCTTCTTCTCATATCTGTTTTGCTATGAAA
>CAZIVQ010000423.1:0-4784 GCA_964542415.1 uncultured Bacteroidia bacterium
GTGGCCCAGGTGGACCTCAAAGCCTACCTGGAGACCCTGCTCGACCAGCTCGAACGCCTCTACCATTCTGCCGAGCAGGAATGGCAAACTTCTCACGAAATCGACGCGGTCAACCTCGACATTGAGGCGGTGCTGCCCATCAGCCTGATCGTGAATGAGCTGCTCACCAATGCGTTCAAATATGCGCCCCATGGCAATGAGCCCGCCCGCATTCACCTGGGCCTGAAGCGCGAAGCCGAAGGCCTGCGCCTTACCATCACTGACAACGGCCCAGGCTATGACCCCGCCCAACACCGCAAGGACTCGCTCGGCCTGCGGCTGGTGCAGACCTTCGTCGACCGCCTCTCGGGCCAGCTCGATATCCAGGCCCAGCCTGGCACCACCGTCAACATTTCCCTGCCATGGCACGCCCTCGCCTCCTGATCGTCGAAGATGACGCCATGATCGCCCTGGACCTGACCGAAACCCTGGAGGAGCTGGGTTTCGAGGTCGGGAAAACCGTACACAACGGTCCCGATGCGCTCAACGCGCTACACCGCGAAGTCTTTGACCTGGCGATTTTTGACATCGACCTGGGCGGCGGCATGAATGGCATTGAGGTAGCAGAGCGGGCAGAAGCCATCCGGCCGCTGCCGTTCATTTTTCTTACCGCCCTGGCCGACCGCCAGACCTTGGCTGCGGCCAAAGCCACCAGCCCGGCCGCTTACCTCCTGAAACCCTTCCGGCCCCATGACCTCCTGGCCAGCATCGAGCTGGCCATCCACAACTTTCAGCGGCAGCAGCCCCAACAACTCTCGCTGGAAGGCCTCAACCAGCATGTGCCTACGCCCCTGACTGCCCGCGAGCGCGACATGCTCCAGCTCTTGCTCGACGGCCAGTCCAACCAGGAAATGGCCCAAAGCCTATCGGTGAGCGTGCCCACGATCAAGACCCACCTCTCTAACCTGTACAGCAAGCTGGATGTGCGTAGCCGGGTGGCGGCGCTGGCGTGGCTCAGGACTTGTATGCGGTAGGGGCAGAGGGTTAGTTGGATGGCGGAATTTCATCCGAAAGGATGAAAGCTATGGCTAATTCTTTCCAGATATTTGAGGTTGAAGCCTAGAGCTTAGCGCTTCTTCCCCTTTCATTTCAACCTTAACTATGATCCGCCTCTTGCTTCTCTCTATCCTCGCCGGGCTAAGCTGGGAAACGGCTTATACCCAGGAATGGACCCGCATTAATCCTGAGCGTGAACCCTTGACCCTTTACGATATCTACGTGGATTCTAGCGGATTTGGCTGGGTGGTGGGAGAATTAGGGACGGTTTTTCACACCACGGACTTTGGCCAAAGCTGGACGGAGCAGTCTGATATTCAGTATGGTAACCTCCTGCACCTGGCTTATGTCGAGGGTTCCAATGGCCAGCAAGCAGTGGCAGTCGGCTCTTACATCAATGCTACCCAAGATGGGGGCCAGACCTGGGCATCCTGGATTCCGGCGACCAATGCGGGGGCCTATCAAGGGGTGGCCGCACCTTCGGCTCAGGCTATCTACGTCACCACCAACCAGGGTAAGTTGTTTAAAAGCCAGGATGGCGGGATAAGCTTTGCCGCCATGACCACCCTGCCCTTCGAGGTAGAATGGACCGACATCGAATTTCTGAACGACAGTCTCGGTTGGCTGGCTTCGCGTGATGGGGACCTGCTACAGACCACCGATGGTGGCCAAAGCTGGACGGTGCTGCACCTTGCCACCTTTGAAAGCCGGATCGAATTTACCTGGCTGAATGCCCAGACCGGTTTTATGGTCAATCGCAAGAATGTGCTGCGCACGGACGATGGAGGGGTCAGCTGGGATACCCTAGCGGCAAATGCCCTCACTTTTGTCACCGATGACATCGTAGCCATTGACTCCCTTACCCTGCTGGCTACCCAGGGGGCACGGGTTTCGCAAAGCCTGGACGGCGGCCTGACCTGGACCCGGTTTTACAACCATCCTTACATCGGTACCGGCAACCAAGCGCTGCACGCCCTGCCTGACGGCCGGGTCTGGGCCGCCAACCGCTGGCACAGCTTGCTCTATTCCGGCGATGCGGGGACGACCTGGACAGACCAATTTCCGGGCTTTCGGGGGTTTTTGAGCCAGGTAGGGAATTGGGGAGCTGATACGGTGATCGCAGCGGGAAATGGCAGCATGCTCATCAAGACTACCAACGGGGGGCTGGATTGGGAAGAATTGACCGGCAACCTGCCTGAGGAAGTAGACGCCCGGGGCTTGGCCCTTTTTGGGCCTGAGCACTATGTACTGGCTGGTTTCTACGGCTTTTATGTGACGCAGGATGGGGGCCAAAGCCGGACCAAAACCGACAGCATCGACGCGGGGCTGGTGTCGAGTGTGAGCCAGTTGCCCAACGGCGAATTGTACGCACCCATCCGCTCCAACTGGCTCTTTCACTCCTCAGACAGCGGGCAAAACTGGTCGGAAGTGCCTATTCCCTCCCCTGGTTTGCGCTACATGAGCTGGGCCAATGACAGCCTGGGCTTGTTTACCGGGCGATTCGGGCAAATCTTTCGCAGTACCAATGGCGGGCAGAGTTGGGACAGCCTGGCGGTAGCTATTCGCGCCAACCTGGGCAACAGCTACTGGAAATCGGAGACGGAGGTCTTTGTGCTGGGCGAAAGCCTGTGGGATTCGCTGCTTTATAGCTCAGATGCTGGCCTGAGTTGGGAGAAAAGGAAAATGCCCCGGCGCACCACTTATGACGAGATGGTCTTTGCCGACAGCCTGCAGGGCTGGATCACGGGCGGCTCAGGCCAATCAGGCTATATCTTCGAAACCATTGACGGAGGCCAGAGCTGGACCCAGGTCATGGACCATAGCGCCGTCTACTTTGGCCTGACGGCCTACCGAGGCGACAGCCTCAGGGCCTGGGCCGTGGGGCAAGGGGGCATGATCCGCTTGCTTGGGCGGCTGGACAGCTCCCTTCGAGATACCACCACGACCTCTATGGTCGGTACCCAGGCCGAGCGCGACTGGCGGCTCTACCCCAACCCTAGTGAGGGCTGGGTCTCCCTAAGTACCCCGGAGGCCCCTAGCGTGCCCCTTTCCCTAGAGATATATACTCTCCAAGGCCAGCGCCTCAAGACCCATACCTGGCCGCAGGTCCCCGATCGCATTGACCTGCGCGAGCTACCAGTCGGCTGGTACCTGCTGCGGTTACAGCAAGGCAGGCATTGGACCTTCCGAAAACTTCGTTTGTACTGATCCATCCCTACAGCCTCCCCTTTTCCACCTTCCCATTTTACCCATGAAAACCATTCTGCTTCCCTTCCTGCTGTTCTTTTGCTGCGCTCCGGCGGTTTTTGCCTAAAACGTCGGCATTGGTACCAATAATCCGCAGGAAACCCTGGATGTCAACGGCCTGGTCAAAGCCAAGGGGTATAATTTTACCCTCTACACCGTTGAAGGGTCGACCTTCACCACCTTGCCCAATCCGCCCAATATTTCCACTTGGCTGCCTTATCCAGACATGGAGATCCCATTTACCCTGGTGGAGCCGACCACGGTACAAATAAGTTTTTCGACGGCGGTACAAAACACCAATTTCAGCAGCAGTAATGGCGCCATTTTTACCCGGATTTGGGTGAATAACCAAACCTACGCAGAGGCGGGATTTTCTAGTGTGGCTCGTTACCTGACCCTCAGCAACGAGCGTATGCTACAGCTGCCTGCGGGGAACCATACGGTACGGATCGAATTCACCGATAATCACCCAGGCTTCTATGTTACTTCGCTTGGTACTGGGGATGCCCACCGGACCCTGCAGGTGCTGGTTTATGGCGAATAAATGGCTTTCCTCATCCTTTCACCTGGGAAATTTCTCATTATGAAAAGCCGTTTATTGCCATTCTTCTTGCTCTGTTGTCTGGCCCCGTATGTCCAGGCACAACTTTATATAGAGCCTGGTGCCCTGGTGTTTGATGGAGGAAATGCCCAAGTAACGCTAGAGGATATTTCGCCGGAGAACAATGGCACCTTGACCGTTTTTGGCACGCTGGAGTTTCGGGAAGAATCGAGCACTGCCAACCAGCGCATCGGTGGGACGGGCAACTACAACCTTCGGGGCCTGGACCTGAACATGCAGAACTATGACCTGCTGCTGAACGACGACCTGGAGTTGGAGGGCGACCTGACCTTTGTCTCCGGGGACCTTGACCTCAATGGCCACGACCTGAATCTGAGCGTTGATGCCTCCCTGATCAACGAACGGGAAGCCAGCCGTATCTTTTCTTCCTCCACGGGAGAAGTAGTGCTGGTCACCAGTAAGCTCAACGCTCCGAATCAAAGCAACCCCAGCAACCTGGGGGTCATCATCACTTCACCAGCGAGTTGGGGGACCACCACGATCCGTCGAGGGCATCGCCCGCTTTCCAATGGCAGCAATAGCTCCATTGCCCGCTACTACGACCTCATTCCAACCAATAACAGCAACCTCGACGCGACCTTGCGCTTCACTTACCTCGACGCCGAGCTGAATGGCCTGCCCGAAAACCAGCTGGAACTTTGGCGTTTCGACGGCAGCAGTTGGCTACAAGAAGGCTTCACCAGCCGAAGTACGGTCAATAATTTTGTGGAGGTGACCAATGTGGACGAAATGGGTCGTTGGGCTGCGACTGACCCGGGCAATTCTTTCCCGGTGGCATGGCTGGATTTCACGGTGGAAGCCCAAGGCGGGCGTGTCAAGCTGAACTGGGCTACCGCTTCAGAGCTGAATAACGATGCGTTCACCCTAGAGCGGAGTGGCG
>CAZIVQ010000424.1:0-4778 GCA_964542415.1 uncultured Bacteroidia bacterium
TTGCAGACTCCGCTCTGCCGGAAATGCAGGGAGACCGGAGTCTCCGGAACTAGGACCTTCGACGTTCGGAGACGTCGAAGAACATTCAATAATGAAAAGCGGAGCGCTAGGCCAGGCCTCCGAACCTGGCCTATTCAGCAAAAAACCGGTACACGGTCTGCTCTTCATATACCGCTCCAGGGTCGAGGCGGGTGGAAGGAAAATGGGGTTGGTTGGGGGAGTCGGGAAAATGCTGGGTTTCCAGGCAGAAAGCGCTGTGTGGTTGGTAAATGGCTCCGTCGCGGCCTTTCAGTTCGCTAACGTGGTTGGCGGTGTAGAACTGCACCCCAGGCTGGGTGGTGAGGACTTCCATGCTGCGGCCGCTTTGGGGGTCGCGGACCCGCGCCGCCAAACCCAATACCCCTCCCGGCTCGTCCAGTACGAAGTTGTGGTCGAAGCCAGTCCCCCGTACCAATTGCTCTTCTTTCATAGCCAGCCGCGTACCGATGGCGACCGGGCTGGTAAAATCAAATGCCGTGCCCCGTACGGGTAGAATTTCCCCCGTGGGAATCACCGTCTCGTCGATGGGCGTGTAATGGCTGGCAAATAGCCTCACTTCATGGTCGAGGATGTCTCCCTGCCCGGCCCCAGCCAGGTTGAAGTAGGCGTGCTGGGTAAGGTTGACCACGGTGGGGGCATCGGTGGTGGCCCGGTAGTCGATCTGCAGGGCATGGTCAGGGGTGAGGGTGTAGCGCACCTCGATGGACAGGTTGCCGGGGTAGCCCGCTTCGCCAGCCGGGCTGAGGTAGCGCAAAAGCACGCTCTCCCCGGCGGGGGTTGCCTCGGTTTCCCCTTCCCACACCACCTTGTCGTAGCCTTTTTCCCCGCCGTGCAGGTGGTGGGGCGGCAGGTTTCGGGCCAATTGATAGGTCTGCCCGTCGAGGCTGAAGGCCCCGTGGGCAATGCGGTTGCCATACCGCCCGATCAGGGTGCCGAGCATGGGGTGGCCCTCCAGGTAGTCTTCCCAGCTTGCTAACCCCAACACCACATCGGCCAGCTCGCCCTTCGCATCAGGCACCTGCAAGGACATCAGGGTGCCGCCATAATTGAGGATGGCCGCCGTGGCTCCGGCGGCATTCTGCAAAGTAAAAATCAGCGCGGGTTGACCGCCAGGCAAGGTTCCTACGTGGTGGGTGTGCATGAGGGGGAGTAGAGTGTGGAGTATGGAATATGGAGTGTGGAGTATGGACGGGATAGGTGCTGTGGGCTTACTGTTTCCTGCGCGCATCAAGGGATGCTGACATTCAACCAACGTCGCTCCGAGTCTCTCAAAACGACCTATGATGCATTTCACCAACCCTGCCTGGAGCAGGGGTCGTTCCCCTCTTCCCTTCTTCCCTCTTCCTCATTTGACCTCTTCCCTTCTTCCCTCTACTTTTCCGGACAATTGGCTTGTCGTAGCGCTTCGGCGGCTTCGAGTTCGGGGCCTTCCAGCCCGTAGGAAATGCCCCGGTTCAGGCTCTGGCACATTTCTTCTGGCTTGTTTTGCGCTTGGTAGATCCGGGCTTGGGTCAGGTAATTGGGGGCGTGGAGCACGTTGATGCGCATGGCCTGGTCCACGGCTACCTGGGCCTGCTGGAGCCGCTCCATGCCGAGCAGCGCCTCTGCGGTGCGGTTGAAAATAGCAAGCTTCAGCGGGCGGATCTTGGTGCGCTCAGCGATGACGTTGAAGTCGAGCAGCGCGCCCTCATAGTCTTCGGCTTCCAGGCGGTAAACCCCGCGGCTGTAGTAGAGCAGGTCATTCTCTGGATCGCACTTGATCAGGCCGTTGTACCACTTGACCAGCTCCGCGGGTTCATCTTCGATCAGTCCAATGTCTGCCAGCAGCGGGTAGACGTTGCATTCCCGGCTTTCATCCAGCGAAATGACCTTCAGGTAGTCGGCTTTGGCCTCGTCGTAGCGCTCCAGCGAAGAGAGGGCCAATCCCCGCTCAAGGTAGAGCCCGGGGAGGGTGGCCTGCACAGCCGAATCTTGGTATTTGCTTTCGGCCTGGGTGGCCAGGGCCTGGTCAAAAGCGGCGAGCGCTTCCTCGTACTTTTCTTGCCCAGACAAGGCCACCCCCTGGCCAAACTGCGCATAGAAAACGTAGTCCAGGGTATTCTTTTCGCCCTTTTTCTTGTTCTTCTGCGGATTCAGCGCCAGGCTTTGGCCAAAATCACCCAGGGCCTGTTCATACCTTCCCAGCTGGGTATATTGGATGCCGCGGCGATGCCAGAGAGTGTAGTCTTTGGGGGTTTTTTCGATTTCCTCACCCAGACGATCGACCAGCTGACGGGCCTCGTATTCGGCTTCGTTGACCAATTTGAAGGGAAAAGGCAGGTTTACCCAAAAAGCCACGGGCTTTCCATTCTGCAATGCCGGGTCAAAGGCCAGGTTGGGGAGGTTGGCGGCCACGGCCGAGTCGAGGGCCGGGTGGACTTCTTTGATGATGGCATGGTCGACGTATTCCCCCTCAGCATTGACCAGGACCCGGGCCACGACGGTGCCCTGGGCTTCTACCTCCACCGCAGCCGGCGGATACCCAATCTGGGGCTTTACCTCTTCCAGGTTTAGCGGCCGGGCTTCTTGCTCTACCGAGACAAAGGCGTTGATATCGGGCATGCCTTCGGGCTGGGCCAGCAGCAGCCCCCCAAACAAACAGCTAACGGTCAATAGAATAATTCGCGCGTAGTTCATTTTACCAGGAATCAGGTTCAGGTAGCGTCCTAAATGGCCGGGGGTTGAAACCACCCGGCTAGCTTGAAACGGGCCGGGGGTTGAAACCACCCGGCTAGCTTGTCGGCTGCAAATATACTTGAGATATTGGGAAATGGGAAAACGAAGCTGGTTGGGAAGTAATGCTGGCCTGATCAGAAAAAAAGCTGCCTTTTGTCCCCATTTCCTCCTTCTTTCTTCGCTAAGCCTGTTATTTACGCTTCTCGCTTGGCACCCTTGCCCAAAAACCCCTAAGTTTGAGAATCGCTTAGCCAATTTTCACCTCTCCAACGCTTTCACCGTGTCCTTACGCTCCTTTCGCCTCGGAACCTTCAACCTCTTCAACCTGCTGCTGCCCCACCAACCTTACTACGGGCGGCATTATTCGCAAGCGCTCTACGACCAGAAAGTTGCCTGGACCGCCCGGCAGCTTGACTACATGAGCGCTGACATCGTGGGGTTTCAGGAGGTTTTTCACGAAAAAGCCTTGCGGGAGGTGGTCCAAGCCTCGGCCTTCCTGCGAGGCCATCAAGTGATCGTGGCGGGTGAAACCGGGGACCTGCCCCGGGTGGGGCTGGCCACGCGCTTCAAGGTGCTGGGCCATCAGGTGTACACCCATTTTCCCGAGGCCCTGGCCATCGAAGGCACCCAAATTCCCCTCACCAACTTCTCGCGGCCCATTCTCCGGGCTGAATTGGAACTCAAACCAGGGCTGGTGGTCACGGCTTTCGTGGTTCACCTCAAGTCCAAGCGCCCCCTGCTGGAAAACGGAGAAGATCGCAAGGATCCCTTCGACCTGGCCAAGGGACAAGCCCGCGCCCTGGTACGCCGTGGCCTCGAGGCCATGGCCCTGCGCCATCTGCTGCTGGAAACCTTGCAGCACAGCGAGCACCCGGTCATTCTCATGGGAGATGTCAACGATTCCGGCCTGGCCGTGACCAGCCGCCTTCTCTCCGGCGACCCTCCCCATCGCCATTATCCCCTGGACGTCAAAAAACGCCTCTGGGACGTGCTCCTCTACCACGTCAAGGACATCCAAGCCCGGCGTAGCTACCATGATTTTTACTACACCCACATCCACAACGGCTTTCACGAAGCCCTGGACCACATCATGGTCAGCCAGGAGTTTGTGAGCGAAAACCCCCGCAGCATCGCCCGCATCGGCTACGTTACCATCTTCAATGACCACCTCATGGATGAAACCCTTTCAGACGAGCGCCCCGAGCTCTGGCAATCTGACCACGGACAGGTGGTGGCGGAGGTGGAGCTGCGCGGGGAATAATGAAGAAAGCGAAGGGGTGGAAGGGCAGCCCTCTGTTTTTCACACTTTTACTTTGTGTCCTTGCGACTTTGCGTGAGAAAAAATAAGCCTGCCCCTCACAAGTCCAGGCTCCAGACCGTGCCGTCGGCCCATTCGAAGCCCACGATCCCCCGCTGCTGATTGAAATGCCAGGCCACGACCTCGTTGCTGGCTCCCGAGCGGGGAGTTCGCTCACAGCTGAAGACTTCGGTGTAGACCTGGCCGTTGAGCAGGACCGAGTTGGTCAGCTCGGTGGCAGGCAACCCGAAGAGCTCACAGTCCAGGCCATCTTGCGAGACGATCCGCAAGTAATCGGTGATGGTTTCGGGGGCATCGTCGAGGGTGAACTGGATAAAATCTTTCTGGAGTTGCAGGTCGAAAAACTGCACGCCATTGGGGCCTGCCAGGCGGGTTTGGCGGAAGGCCGTCCGAAATTGAAAGCAGCATTGCCCGCAGTCGTCTGGCGGATCGCAACCGCCCTGTTCTGCCGCCAAGCCCCCCTCCACCGGGCTGTAGATAAAGGTCACGGTTTCCCCGTTCTGGTTGGTAAAGGTCCGGTTGGGTTCCTCAGCGGCCACCAGCCAGTCGCCGGAGCCATTCTGCAAGAGGTAGTCGCCCAGGTCGCCTTTGCCACAAGGGTCGCAGCAGCCACTGGCTACCAACAAGCCGAGGGCGAGCCCAAAGATTATGCTAGCAGCCTGTCGGAGATTCCTCTTTCAAAATTCATAAATAAATCGTAAATTTC
>CAZIVQ010000425.1:0-4765 GCA_964542415.1 uncultured Bacteroidia bacterium
GGTAATTTATCGATACTTTGAAATTCTTAATGAATGGACGTTTCAGGACTTTGACATTGTATGGCTCGGAATTTACTTCCGGATTGCCTATGTAAAAGGTGAAATTTTCTTTCAGGTCAGAAAGGGTATATGCAAACTCTGCGGCCGAAAGTTTATCCATGCTGTAGTCAATGAACTGTCCGCTTTCTTCCGCATCATTGCGAATAAACAAAAACAGCTCAGCCGGAAGTTCGTCACCCGAAACCGTCACCTTCAGGGGAATTTCTTCCCCGGACACCACTTTATCCGGTACCGAAGATACACTCAGGTAAAACGGCGGAGGCGGGACAAAATCTTCT
Organism: uncultured Bacteroidia bacterium; assembly: GCA_964542415.1. GTDB lineage: Bacteria > Bacteroidota > Bacteroidia > J057 > J057 > CAZIVQ01. Next base: position 339 of record CAZIVQ010000425.1, read on the forward strand.
TGATAGTTAATCAGCCGGTGGCCACTCAGAGAAAGGAAGCTCGGATTCACGACGTAGGTGAGCCCGAAGAGAAACAGCGGAATGAGCAGCAGCAGCAGGTAGCGACCATTAAGCCGCAGGTTGATGGCAGTGCTGAGCGGAACCGGGCTAATCTCATCTGACTTCTTTTGCACGGCTGCTTGAGCCAGGCTGTTGTTTTCAGCCTGACTGCGCAGTTGCAGGACGTTGAGCAGTTTGTCGTTGATGTCGGGAAAATGCCGCCGAATCATTCCGGCAATCTGCACGTCACTAAGGTTGGGAAGCCAATTGAACAACTGAGAAAGCGGATACAAGACCATGTATCCGAGCACCCCCAGAAATACTAAACCGAGTCCAAACACCATGACGGTTCTAACCCGGGAAGAAAAACCAAACATCCCTTCGCTCAGCAACACGACGAACAACATGGAGCTGAAAAGCAACAACAAGATCAAACTCCCCCGGATGATCTTGTCGGTGTAGAATTTCTTCCGAAATTCTTGCAAGCGCTGGTCAAGGGCGGTTTTCTGCTGGTTCATAAGTCAGGTTGAAAATACGGACAAGTCCAGAAATCTGGACGCTGTCAGTGAAAAAGGTACTATGGCCAAAGCGAAGGATAGTGCTTCCGAAGCTAAATTCTTACCTATTTAAACTTGCTCTTTTTCCGCGGTACTGCGTCAAAAAGTCTTCATTTAGCTCGCTAAACTCAGCCTTTTTTCCTTGTCCCACGAAAAAATAGCTGCGTTTAAGATTAGGCAATTACTTTCCTTCGCAAGCACTAGTGGTGTGCCCAATCCTAGCCGGACCTTTCCTTTGAACGGAGAGAGGCAAAGCGGTGTTTAGGTTCCACCGCAAAAAGCCGTTTAGGCATCACTAGCAAGGGTTCCACCGGAGTGAATCACTAAAGCTCTGATAATATAGACCATTTTCTATACAAATGTTCAATTTCTTCGCCCTTCCTTCGGAAAAACTGCAAGTGATGGTTAGTCCAACGTAAGGAAAATCGGGCAATGGTCTGAATGTTTTACCTCTGTCAACATGCCCGCCGCCTTGACCCGGTCTTGGAGCGAATCCGTAACCATATGGTAGTCAATGCGCCAACCTTTGTTACGGGCCCGGGCATTCGCCCGGTAGCTCCACCACGAATAATGATCCGGCTCATCGGGATGCAGCATCCGGAAGCTGTCCACAAAGCCCAGGTCGAGAAAGTCCGTGAGCCAGGCCCGCTCGTGGGGCAAAAACCCGGAAGAATCTTTGTTGCGCACCGGGTCGTGAATGTCAATCTCGGTATGGCAAATGTTGAAATCCCCACAAATGACCAGCCAGGGTATTTCCGTTTTCAGCTTATCGACATACGGCAGGAAATCCTTGAGAAAGTTATCTTTAGCCTCCTGCCGGTGGTCGCCACTTGATCCTGAAGGCAGGTACAAGCACAAGACCGACAACTCATCAAAGTCTACCCGCAAAGCCCGGCCCTCCTTGTCGTAAGCTTCCATGCCGATGCCGTACGCTACATGCTTCGGCTCCTTCTTGGTATAAATCGCCACGCCACTGTAGCCTTTCTTTTCCGCTGAAAACCAATATGTATGGTATCCTTCAGGTTTCAGCAACGCTTCATCCAACTGATCAGGTTGGGCTTTGGTCTCCTGCAGGCACAGCAGGTCGGGAGAGGCCTCGGCTAGCCATTCGAGCAGGCCTTTGCGCTGGGCTGCCCGGATCCCATTGACATTGTAAGAGATGATTTTCATAAAAGACAGAGGCTATGCTTCCTCTTCCGGCGGAGCAGGCGCCGGTTCAAAGCGACCCGTTGTGGGATTGAAATGCTGCCAGCCCTGGGCTTCGACCTCCGCCACCTGCCCATCTTCCAGCACAATCTGCACCAGGTTGGGATCTTCTGTCATGTGTCCGATGATGGTAAATTCTGACCGGCTCTTGATCCGATCGAAATCAGCCAGGGGTAACGTGAACAACAGCTCGTAATCTTCGCCCCCGTTCATGCCAAAGACAGTGGGACTGAGCTTGAATTCTTCGGCCACCTTCATGGTCTGCGGATCAAACGGGAGTTTGCTCGCATAAATCAAAGCCCCTTTCTGGCTTTGCTTGCAAAGATGATGGAGCTCGCTGCCGATGCCATCGCTCACATCGATCATCGAAGTCGGCTGCAAGCCCAGCTGCTCAAACAGTTGCACGATGTCGAGCCGTGGCTCCGGCTTCAGTTGCCGCCCAATGAGGTAATCGTAGTCGGTGAGGTCCGGCTGCATATCGGGTTGATCCTGAAAAACCGATTTTTCCCGGTCGAGCACCAGTAGCCCACCATAGGCCGCCCCTACATCCCCCGTGACGCAAATGAGGTCTGTGGGTTGAGCCCCTTTGCGGTAGGTAAGCCGCTGCTGCTCAACTTCCCCCAAGGCCGTAACCGAAATCACCAGCCCTTGCCGCGAACTCGTGGTATCTCCGCCCAGCAGGTCAGCGCCGTACTTTTCGCAGGCCAGTTTGATGCCGGCGTAGAGCTCATCCACCGCTTCGACCGGGAAGCGGTTGCTTAGCGCGATCGAAACCGTGATCCCGTAGGGCCGGGCATTCATCGCGGCCACATCACTGAGGTTGACGGCCACCGCTTTATAGCCCAAGTGCTGCAAAGGCACATACGCCAGGTCGAAATGTACCCCTTCGAGCAAAAAATCGGTGGTGACAACTTGTACCCGGCCATTGCCAGCGTCCAGCACCGCCGCGTCATCGCCCAGCGGGGTGAGGGTACGAGCTTGCTGAGGCTTGAAACCACGGGTGATGCGGTCGATCAGGCCAAATTCGCCCAGCCGGGAAATATCAGTTAGGGCCGATTCTTGAGGTGCTGCCATACGAAACAAAAGATTCAGGGACTTACAAAAAAAGCTCAGGGAGGGTTCTGAAACAAGGAAGATAAAGTTAAGACAATTATGCTGCGCTTTGCAGCCCGGGAAAAACCCATTTGCCCTTATCCCCAGTCTATCCACAACTTGCCCACATATAGTTCACAGGAACTCAAAGAGGCTAACAAGCTTTCCATCAAATAATTGTTCATCAAACTCTCGCTTTTCTCTTCCTTTTTCCACAAGCGGCGAGACGGGGAAAACTTTCCGGTATCAGGGACTCAGCTGAATTTTCCTCTTGATTTTCTTCTCTCAGGGAAAGGTCAAATACGGTCCGGTCTTGGGCCTGGTTCTGTCTTATCTTCTTCTTTTCTTTGTTAGATATTTAATAAAAACAAGAAGAAGAAAGGCTGTGGAAAGGTGGGAAAACTTTTTAGGAAAAGCCTTGGCGGTCTCACTGTTCACGCGTTATCCGCCTTTCTTCCACAGCCATTTTCATGGATGTACCTAGCCATGCAGGAAACATTGGATAGCAACCTACGGGAAAAGGAGGGACCGGGTTCTGGTAATTAAAAAGCTGAGGGGCAAGTAGACACTGAGAAAATACAGTAGTTCTTATGCCGAACTATCAGATTTTTCTGAATGACCTTCAACTGGAATGGCTTGAGGTTATCTACATATGAACAACCAAGCCCGCAGATAACCTAGGGGAAAGATTGTCTTATTGATTTGATCACACGGGGTGTGAAAAAATCGGGAGAATTCCACACAATAAATTCGGGTCAGGGGCTTTTCCCCGAAAAGGTCGCTTATCCACATGGACCTCGGCCACTTATCCAGCGTGGCCATCCCCAATAGTGGATAAAGGCATGGGCTCACAGTGGATTTTAAAGAGTTGATTTTCAGGATAATAAGGAAGTTATCCTTTGGGTGTGGATAAGCGAAAAGGACCTTGCAAAGCTGAAGGAAAGTCTGCACGCGCGAGGAGTTTTGGGCATGTGAGCCCTGAGGCAATGGGCTTGGCTGCGGGCCAAGTCCGGCCGCCACAGCGGAATCTCAGGCCGAAAATCCCTGTTTTTTCCTGCCTGAGCCTGCTCCATAGAATGGCTGGGACCAAAGAGAAAGCAGCTGTCGGCTTCTCGACGCGGTTATTTCTCCTTTTTAGCGGGTTTTTCGGGCCGAAGCAAAGGAATAGGTATCTCTGAGCAGGGTTGTTTGAGTCTACTGTATTGATAATCAGGAAGTTTTTAGGGCTTGGCCCGGGGAGAGCCATTTTTTCGGACGAAAAAAGCAAGTGCCCGCAAGCGATGCTGGGTAGGCGATCGGCTGCGGGCAGTAGAGGGATTGAAAATCAATTAGTTAGCTACGCATTTATGGCTTATTTTCCTTGAAAATTGGCTTTGCGCTTCTGAAGGAAAGCGGAGATGCCTTCGAAGAAATCTTTGCTGACGAAGTTTTTGCCTTGATGGACGGCCTCGGCCTCGAGGGCAGCGGCGAGGCCCTCGTTGGCAGCGGCGCGCAGGTTGGCTTTGGTATGGGCAATGGCTAAGCCCGGCCCCT
>CAZIVQ010000426.1:0-4764 GCA_964542415.1 uncultured Bacteroidia bacterium
ACCGCTGTACGAGGTTTTGCAGACCTCTGCCTAACCACTCGGCCACGTCGCCTGATGCAAACCGCGTTTGAGTAAGCAAAACTAAAGATTTATTGCGCTATATCAAATAACACTACTGGTTTTTATTAAACGAATCATACGTACCTCACATTGTACTTTTTTCCTCCGGGCCACAAAAAAATTCGGTTTGTTTGACTTTCCCAGGCCCCGCTACTATCTCCCGAATTTCATTTGTACGTAGGTGCGTCGGCACTTCTCCATCGCCAGGGGTCGTACCTTGCTCAACCTCAGGGTCAGCTGGTTTACCTCCGGATAGCGGGCCATGATTTCCTCGCCCATTTGCCCACACAACCGCTCCAGCAGGTTCACAGGGGTTTCCATGTGGCGCAGGATCAATTCGTAGACCTGCTGGTAGTCTAGGGTTTCGCTCAGCGCGTCGGTGGCGGCGGCTTTTTCCAGCGAAGTTTCCAAGTAAGCGTCTACGATGTAGAGGTTGCCTTCCCGCTTTTCGCGCGGATACACGCCGTGGTAAGCATAGACTTCGATGCCCTCTAGGGCGATGGTTCCCATAAGTTTGATTTTTCTTCCAAAGCTAGCGGAATCTTACGAGATAAAGGGGGAAAGTCCAGGCTGCGGCCCAAATTTTTATGAAACCAGCCGCTTGAAGTGGGCCTGTATCGCCTCATCGATCTCCTGGTAGTCCACATTTCGGGTGAGCTGCCCCTGGAAAGCCAGTGAGAGCTCCCGCCGCTCTTCCGAAGCGATGACCACTAGGGAATCGCTCACCTCAGAGAGGCCCACCGCCGAGCGGTGCCGCAAGCCCAGCTCTGGTCCCAGCTCGGGGCTCTTACTAATGGGGAGGATACAGCGAACGGCACTGATCTTGTTTTGCCGCAGGATCATGGCTCCGTCGTGCAAGGGGCTTTCTTTTTGGAAAATGGTGTAGATCAGCCGGGAAGTGATGTTGGCATCCAGCCGGTCACCGGTTTCCTGGATTTCCGCCAGGGGATCGTTGCCAGTCAGCACGATCAGCGCCCCATTGCCTGTGGCGCGGATGCTTTTGAGTGACTCGACTACCTCCCGGTAGGTATCTTCTGACTCCACCGGCACCGAGGTTTGCCGCATGATGCGGTCGATAATGGTATTCTTACTGATGGCTGAAAGGAACTTGCGGATTTCCGGGGCAAAAATGATCACCACCGTGATGGCCCCCAGGCCCAGAAACTGGTCCAGGATCGACTTGAGCAAGCGGAAATCCAGCAGTTCCACCACTTTCCACAGCAGGAAAATCGAGATCACCACGCTGGTCACCCGGATTGCCAGGCTGCCGCGCAGGCTTTCGTAGAGCTTGTAAAACAAAAAAGTTACGATAGAGATATCGAGGATATCTACCAACCGTATCTTCACAAAGCCGATCTCAAATAATTCCATGTTGCTTCACATAATTGAAGAGCGTGACCGTCTGTTGGGCTTCGGCCACATCATGCACGCGCAAAATACGGGCACCTTGCTCCAGGGCTTTCCAGTGCAAAGCCTGTCCCACAGCCACGGTTTCGTCCGGTGCGACAGACAACACCCGGTACATCATCGACTTGCGCGAGAGCCCGGCCAGCAAGGGCAACCCGAGTTCGCCAAAAGCATCCAGAGCGTATAGCAGCTCATAGTTGTGGGCAATGGTCTTGGCAAATCCAAAACCAGGGTCCAGCACCAGGTCACGCAGGCCGACCGCCCGGGCCGCTTCGATGCGATCGACGAAATAAGCCCAGACCTCCCCGGTCAGGTCTTCGTACTGCGCCAGCTCCTTCATGGTTTGGGGGGTACCTTTCATGTGCATCATAATATACGGAACGTCCCCAAAGGCCGCAACCGTCTCCAGCATCGCTGGGTCGAGCTGCCCGGCCGAGATGTCATTGATCAGGTGGACCCCCTGTTCCAGCATGGCGCGGGCCACCCCCGCCCGGAAGGTGTCGAGGGAAAAGAGGGCGTCAGGGTAGGTAGTCAGCAAGGCTGGCACCACGCTTTGTAGCCGCGCCAGTTCTTCGGCCTCAGGGATGTCGTCGGCACCGGGGCGGGAAGAGTAGGCCCCGACGTCGATGATGCGGGCTCCCGCTGCGAGCATTTCGCCCGTGTGGGCCAAGGCCGCGGGCAACTCGTGGTAGCGACCACCATCGGAGAAGCTGTCGGGCGTCAGGTTGAGAATCCCCATGAGGACCGGCTGCGCCAGCGAAAGCAGGGTGCCGCGGCAGTTGAGGGTATAGACAGGTTCTTCGGATAGGCGCATAAGGAGGCGAAAAATGAGGACAAAGCAGGCTTGGAGAGACAAAGAAAGCAGAAATTTCGGGATAGTTTGGTTAACTTTGGCCTGCTGATTATGAACCGGACCCTGCAACAATACCAAGCGGTGATCACCCATTGCCGGGGGCTTTTTCTCCAAAAAGCCCAGGACTATGGTACGGCTTGGACCATTTTACGGCTGCCTTCGCTCACCGATCAGATCTACATCAAAGCCGGGCGCATCCGTTCTATCCAAGAAAAGGCAGTGAACCGGGTGGGTGAACCCCTCGAAAATGAATTCGTAGGCATCATCAACTATTGTGTGATGGCGCTGTTATTATTGGAGCACGAGCAAAAAACCCGAGAGGAGATAGACGCGCTGCTGGCAGAAAATGGGGCTCTTCCCCAGGCATACGATGCCCAGGTGCGGCGGGCCCGCGAGACCATGGAGGCCAAAAACCATGACTACGGCGAGGCTTGGCGTAACATGCGCGTTTCTTCTATCACCGACCTGATTCTCATGAAAATCCTACGCCTCAAGCAAATCGAAGACAACCAGGGCCAAACCCTCGTCTCCGAAGGCCGGGGAGCTAACTACATAGATATGCTCAACTATGCCGTTTTTTCCCTCATTCTTCTGGGAGAAGCGGGCGAATCCTCGATTCCTTTGGAAGGAAGTAAGTAGTGCTTCCGGTTGCCGGGCTCAATTTCTCCTTTCTCAGTATCTATCTGTCTATCCGTCTACCTGTCTATCTATCTACCTGTCTATCCGTCTATCTGTCTACCTGACGCATGAGTACCTATCAAATCATCGGACTGATTTACGCCCTGGTCGCAGGGATAAGCATCCTGGTCCTGGCCATAGAGGCGAATCGCCGCCGGACCCTCCAACTCGAATATTTGCCTAACACCACCATTTTTACCTGGATTATCCGGGTGATGATCGGCGGGCTGTTCATTTATTCTGGCTTTGTCAAAGCCAATGACTACATGGGCTTTGCGCTCAAGCTGGAAGAATATTTCATGGTCTTTGGGGAGCATTTCCCGGCCTTTAAGGGCTTCTTTGACCTGCTCCTGCCCACGGCCGAGCCACAAGCCTGGTTTATCAGCGTCTTCGAAATCGCCCTGGGCGTGGCGCTGTTGGTGGGTTTTCGTATGCCTCTCACCGTCTGGCTTTCTCTGCTAATGATGGTTTTCTTTACGATTCTCACAGGCTACTCGCATTTCACCGGGGCCGTAACCGATTGTGGCTGCTTCGGCGATGCGTTGAAGATCGAGCCTTGGGAGACCTTTGTCAAAGACATCATCCTCAGCTTGATGCTCATCCCGCTGTTTGTGACCCGCAAGCAAATCCCGCCTTTTCCCAGTAAGGCCGTTGCGAACTGGGCCACGGGCATCACTTTCGTGTTTTTCGGCATCTTTTCCTGGTGGTGCCATGAGCACCTGCCGCTGATCGACTATCGCCCCTACAAGCTCGGCACCGACCTGGAGGTTTGTACCACGCAGATGACCGCCGCAGGTTACCCCAAATGTAAAGACTGGTACCCTTATTTTCCTGAAGAAGAAATTCCGCTCTTCGAAGGCAAAGTCTTGATGATCATTTATGCTTCGGTGGACAAGGCCCCGGCAGAAGAAATGAAAGCCACGGCCGCATTAGCCGACCAACTGGCCGGGAGCGACATCACCGTGGTAGGCGCTACGGCTACGGGCCCTTCGCAGATGGAAACCTTTATTTCCCAATATGGCTTGGACTATCCCCTGGCCTTCATGGACGAGACCGTGCTCAAAACCATCATCCGCTCGCATCCGGGCTACATGTTGCTCCAAGATGGGGTGGTCATGGGCAAATGGCATTACAACGACCGGCCGGACCTGGCTGAGCTGAAGGCGGCTATGCAGTAAGCCTGAAGGCCGATTTGCCGAGGGGCGCAGCAGGTATTCTGCTGCGCCCCTTTATATTTTGGTAACCTGGGATAACGCCGACTTAACGTAGAAATGTTCGACAAATTCAGCTTAGGTAACAATGGCCTAATAGTTAGCTTATTCTTTTGTCTGACGTAAACATCCGGTCGTCCTTTGTACGGCACGAGCCTTTCCGAAGGCAGACCTCTTTACCGTTCTTTGTGTGATGTATTAGTCTGCCCCAGTAGCACTTGCTTGCTACTGGGTTTTTCTATGTACCCGGCCAGAAATAGAGGACCGTCCCCCTTTGACCGGGCGGTGGGCCCCGAAGCTAGTGCTTCCTGCCCGGCCCACCTCGCTTATTCCAAGCCAAGCCCCCGCTATGAGCAAACGCAAAGTTGACATCCTGATCCTGTCAGACATCCATCTCGGCACCTACGGGTGCCAGGCCCAAGCCCTGGTTCAGTACCTCAAAAGCATCCAGCCCGACATGGTGGTGCTCAATGGAGACATCATCGACATCTGGCAATTTTCCTGCATGTGGGCTTGGGGCCAGTAGCGCTTGGAAAATTGCCAGATGTCGATGAT
>CAZIVQ010000427.1:0-4761 GCA_964542415.1 uncultured Bacteroidia bacterium
CCTCTTGACCCTGAATCTGGCAGGGGAATCCGGTATTAGTCAGCAACAAACGCTATCTTTAAGCATGCCTTACCACGAGTTGTGGTCGAATGAGAAAGCGGGCTGAGGGTTTTTCCGTTGAGAAGCCATGCCAGCCCCTGGAGGTGAATCCCCTGTTATGACAAGGACTGCTGCCCTACTCGCTTTTTTCCTGGGAACCCTCGCACTCTGGGGCCAAACGCCCTTTGTTTGTGACGGGGATTTCTTCCTTTCCCTCGGCCCCAACAACAGCAACACCGGCTTTTACCGCGTCCAGCCCGACGCGGTCACCGGGCAGCTTGCTTTCAACGGCTTTTCGCCTGGCAACAATTCCGGCGCTGTGGTCAACGGCATCGGCTACCGGGTCACCGACAATTTTATCTACGGGGTCAGGGGCAACGGCAATGAACTCTTTCGCATCGGGGCTGATGGCCTCGCCAACAGCCTGGGCGATCCGGGCCTGAGCAACAACTACAACTATGTGGCTGGCGATGTCTCGCCCGATGGCCATTACCTGGTGGTGTTGGGGCATGCCAACAACCGCTCGTCTATCCTGGTGCAGATCGACCTGACCGATCCCAGCTTTCCCACCACCCAACGCAACCTAACCACCACCGGCGGCGGCAATGTGTTTACCGCCGACATGACCTTCGACCCCCTCACCGGCACGGTCTATGGCTACGACGCCAACGCTGATCGGCTGATCACCATCGACCTCGCCACCGGCGTTTTGAACAATACCCTCTACCCGGCTAACCAGCAAGCCAACCTGCTCGGGGCCATGTATTTTGATGCGTTTGGCGAATTGCACGGCTATGGCAGCCCCCTCGGCGGCGGCGGGCAGAATACCTTTTTTGACATTGACCTGAACACCGGCGCCCTCACGCCCGTGGCCACCGGCCCTTTGGCCAGCCAAAACGACGGCTGCTCCTGTGCGTTCACCATCGAGATGGACCACTGGGCCAGCCCGGCTCAAGCCAAGCCCTGCGATACCGTCGCCTATTTTGTGGTGGTGGCCAATAATTCCGGCGGGGACAAGGACAGCCTGGACCTGGTGGCCCAATTGCCTCCCGGCCTGGTGATTGACCAGATCGTGGCCAATCCCTTTCCCGGTACCCTCACTTCCGGTCCTGGCACCAACCTGCTGCGCATTGAGGATGTGACCGTCCCGGTAGGCATCGACACCCTGAAACTGTCGGTCATCGTCCAATCGCTGCCCCTCAGCAGCCCGCTGCTGCGCAGCCAAGGCCGCCTGCTCGGACTGCCCGCCGCCCTGGGCGATTCGGTGCTGTCCGACAACCCCTTCACCGGTCCCAGCCCTGACTCGGCCGTGCTTACCCTCTCAGTCGATACCGTCATTCTCCCTACTCAAACCCTCGGCTACTGCGCGGGCGATTCCCTGGCCCTCGACGCCAGCAACCTCCCCGCCAACGAATGGCGCTGGAGTAACGGCGATACAGGCCCCACCACCGTGATCGATCAGCCAGGTACCTACTTCGTCTATGCCCTCGAATGCTCGGTGAGCATCGATACCTTTGTGGTGGAGGAATGGGCCTTGCCCCAGATCGACGCCAGCCCCGATACGGCGATTTGCCGGGGGCAGCCACTGAGCCTGCAAGTGAGCGGCACCCAAAGCTACGCCTGGTATCGGGTAGCGGGGAACAGCTATCAGGGGGCAGGGGATCAATTCTCCCCCACTACCAACACCTCGGCCGATTACTACGTCATCGGCACCGACGCCAACGGCTGCGAGGACCGCGATACCGTGGCGGTGACGGTGCGGCCTTTGCCCAATGTCTCCGGCGGACCTGATACCGCGCTCTGTTACTATGAGCAGGTGCAGCTGGGTTTTGGGGGCAATGATCCCAGCTGGCAATTTGCCTGGACCCCTGCCAACCTGCTGGGCAATGGCAGCCTGATGCAGCCGCAATTTGTCCACGATGTCCCCGGCACCTATAACCTGAGCTTGCAGGCCACAGATACCTTCGGCTGCCAGAACAGCGACCCGGTCACGGTGACGGTCCACGACTTTCAGTTGGCGCTGATTACGGAGGACGTAGATTGTTTTGGCCATGCCAACGGCTCGGCCACGGTAAGTGTCACCGCCGGGCAGCCCACTTTTTCCTACTGGTGGACCGATGACCAGGGCCTGTTGCTGGCGTCTGGCACCCAGACCGCCAGCAGTGTAAGCCAGGCAAACCTGGTGCCGGGGACTTACCAAGCCCTGGTCACCGACGCCAATGGCTGCCGGGATTCGGTGGGCTTCGCCATCAGCCAACCGGCTGCGCCCTTGAGCAGTGAGGTGCTGGCCTTGCAGAATGTAGATTGCTTTGGCAATGCCAATGGCTCGATTGAAATCGGGGGCCTGGGCGGCACGCCGCCTTACGAATATTCGATCGACGGCGGTTTCAACTACCAGGCTTTTGGCCTGTTTGCTGGGCTGGGCGGCAGCAATTACACCCTGCAAACCCGCGACGCCAACGGCTGCCTGACCCAGCTCACCGACACCATCAAATCGCCCACTGGCCTGTTTGGCGATATATTGACCAAAAAGAACCTGGATTGCTTCGGGGCCCAGAACGGCGGCCTGCGTCTTGCGGGCGCGGGTGGCACCGCCCCCTATTCCCTCAACCTCAACGGGACCCTCTTCGCGGGCACCCTTACCCTCAGCAACCTGGGCGCAGGGGCCGATACGGTGCTGCTCCTCGACGACAACGGGTGCCAGGTGCCCATTCTCTTCAACATCCTCGAACCCGCCCCCTTGCTGGCCGACTCGGTTTTCCAACGCGACCTCGCCTGCTTCGGGCAGCCCACCGGGGCCTTGGCCATCACGGCCCAGGGCGGCACCGGCGCCTACCAGTATTCGCTCGACGGCCTGGTTTTTCAGCCAGACAGCTTCTTCCAGCCACTTGCCGCCGGTCCCTACGCCGTCTTGGTGCAGGACGACAGCCTGTGCCGAGACACAGTGGATTTTTTGCTGACTGAGCCGCCCTTGTTGACCTTGGAAAACATAGTCCAGAAAAATGTGGGCTGCTACGGCCATGCCACCGGGGCCATTACGGTGACCGGCCAAGGCGGTACCGCTCCCTATCAGTACCAATTCGACACCTTGGCCTTTCAGCCTCAGACCCGCTACGAAAACCTGTCCGCAGGGGACTATCTGGTGGTGGTGGAAGATGACAGCGCTTGTCAGGCGTCGTTGCTGGTGACCATCTCGGAGCCGGACTCGCTGGCCCTGAGGATCACGGCCCAGGCCGAGGTGGCCTGCTTTGGCGACCGCACAGGTTTTGTGCGCTTGCAGGCGCTGGGCGGCACGCCCGCCTACGCCTTTTCGGCCGACAGCCTCAGCTTTGCACCCGATTCGCTGCTGACGGGCTTGGCGGCCGGGGTGCAGCGCTTTTGGGTGCAGGATGACAGCAGCTGCGTGGCTTGGGTAGAAACGGAGATCACCCAGCCGTTGGCGCTGGTCTTTGATACCGTGGAGGTCGAACAGGTGGATTGCTTTGGCAACGCCAACGGGCAGGCAGTGGCCACCGTCTCGGGGGGGATCGCGCCTTATCGCTACCGCCTCGACAGCCTGGCCTGGCAAGGGGATGCGCAGTTTGCGCCCCTGGCGCCGGGCACGTATCAGCTGCAGGTGCAGGACGACAGCGCCTGCGTGACCGCTTTCGAGCTGACCATCACCGAGCCGCCGCTGCTGATCCTCGCGGCCACGGCCACGGATGTGAGCTGCTATGGCTTCGGCGATGGGCAGGGGATCGCGGCGGCCCTGGGCGGTACGCCCGGATTTAGCTATGCCTGGGACACCGAGCCGGTGCAGACGACCTCCGAAGCTACGGGCCTGGATGGCGGGACCTATGGGGTTCAGGTGTGGGATGAAAAGGGTTGCGAAGCCCGGGACACCCTCACGGTATTTGAACCCGATTCGCTGACTTTAGAATTGCTGCCTGGCTCGGTGGTAGAAGCCTACTGCGACTGGCCCAACGGGCAGGCGGAGGTGGATTCCGAGGGAGGCATCTTGCCGCATACCTACCGCTGGGAGGGCGCGAATGGCTCCGCAGGCCGCGCCGTAGACGACCTGCTGGGCGGCGACTATGTGGTCACCGTCACCGACGCCAACGGCTGTGAGACGCCCATCGAAGTGTTCATTCCTTTTACCCCGCCGGCTAGCCCTGCTTTTGCCACCTTGCCCAGCCACGAAGATTCCATCCTGCTTTCGCAAGCCCGCATCCGGTTCGAAAACCTGAGCCAAGGCGCGGTGGCGTATACCTGGGATTTTGGGGATGGAGGGATCGCTTCGGATGAACAACCGGTCTGGACCTACGAGGAAACGGGCGCGTTCCGGGTGACCTTGACGGCTTTCAATGCCTATTTTGATTGTCCGGTGGACACCAGCCTGTGGCTCACCATCATTCCAGACGGGGCGCTGTTTATCCCCAATGCCTTCAGCCCCAACGGCGATGGCTACAACGACCGCTTTTTGCTGGGGGGGGAAGGGCTGGTTCGCTACGAATTGCAGGTGTTCAACCGCTGGGGCGAACGCCTGGCTGTGATCCAAAACCTGGCCGAAGGCTGGGACGGCACCAACGCGCAGGGGCAGCCCGTCCCTGAGGGCGTCTACGTCTACCGGGTCACCGCCGAAATGAACAACGGCGCTCGCCTGGAGCGGGGCGGAACGATTACCTTGATCCGGTAGGGGAGGTGCGACCTTTACAAGGTCGCAGGTCCCACCGGTCTCCCTAT
>CAZIVQ010000428.1:0-4750 GCA_964542415.1 uncultured Bacteroidia bacterium
ACGTGCAGATCATCCACAACGCGGCTGATCCGGCCGCAGCGGTGGTGGACGTGTACATCGACGGAGCCGCCACCCCGGCAGTCGAAGACCTGGCTTTCCGCGAGGCGACCGAGTTCCTGGCCCTGCCTGCCGGTACGCCTTTCGACGTGGGTATTGCCCCAGGCAATTCTACCGGCCCTGGCGACATCATCGCTACCTTTCCTTTCCCTGCCTTGGCTGATGGCGAAAACTACGTAGTCATGGCTACCGGCGTGCTCGACCCCACCACCTTCGACAGCTCGGTGAACGGGGCGGGCATCGCCTTTGACCTCAAAGTTTTCACCCCGGCCCAGCAAGCCAGCGCCAACCCGGCCAATGTCGACATCGCCGTCTACCACGGCTCTACGGATGCCCCGGCCGTCGACGTTTTGGCTAACAACGGTACCCCTCCCGTAGTAGGCCCGATCAGCTACGGCAACTTTACGGCTGGCTACCTCGGCCTGCCGCCCGCTGAGTATTTTCTGAGCGTAACGCCTGCCGGTGCCAACAGCACCATTGTGGCGACCTTCCAAGCTGACCTGCGAGGGCTGGCTGGCGGCGCGGCCATTGTCTTTGCCTCCGGTTTTCTCGATCCCGCCGCCAACCAGAGCGGGGAGGCCTTCGGGCTCTTCGCAGCCCTGCCCAACGGCACGGTCGTGACCCTGCCCGCAGTCAACTGCGACCTGGGCATTGTTTCCTTCTCGCTTTGGGACGGGAAAAACAATGTCCCCTTGCCGGGTTTCGACCCCCTCATGGATGGCGCGGTGATCGACCTGGCTGACCTGCCAGTGCCGAGCAACAAGCTCAACATTGAGGCCAATGTTTGCACCGGTTTTCCTTATGGCTCGGTGATCTTCGACCTAAGTGGCAGCGCCAATTTCTCCCAGAATGACAACCGCCCGCCCTTCTTCCTCTTCCGTGACAACGGCAACGGCAGCGTCTTCCAATGGCCGGGCAACATCGCCCCGGAAGATGGGGACAGCTTCACCCTTATCGCTACCGCCTATAGCTCACCGGCTGGCGCTGGTAGCATGGGCATGAGCGACACCATTTCTTTTTCTTTCGTAGACAGCGGTTCTTTGCGCCAAGGCCAATTTGCTGATGGAGTCAGCCGAGGCCTGCGCCTCTACCCGAATCCCTCGCAAGGCCAGGTAACGATGGAGTGGCTGGGCGAATTCGCTGGGGAGCGCTTGCAGGTGCGTATCATGAACCAGACCGGACAGATGCTGCGGTTGGAAGAATTGCGCACCAACAAAGTGCGGACCTTCGACTTCAGCGACCTGCCGCAAGGCTTGTACCTGATCCAGGTGCAGGGCGAGGGCGTCAACCGTACTGAGAAGCTGATGCTTCGCTAGTGCGTAGAATGATCCTAGTCAACGCGTTTCTCTCTGGAGCGTCCTACTTGGGGCGCTCCTTTTTTTGCGCAGCAAAAAAACACCCTTCGGGCCGGGTCTCCGACCTGTCCGCCTTTGGCGGGACCCGGCCCGGCCTGGTTTTGCAGACTCCGGTCTGCGGGCGATGCGGGTTTACTGCCATTCGAGGGTCTCAACCGCGTGCAGGACTTGCCCTTTCATGAAGTCGATGACGGGTGCGAGGCTGTCGTTTTTCTCTGCGGTGCGGAAATAGAAAGACAGCATCATCACGTGTTGCTCCAGGCTGTCGTAGTAAAAAACCTGGGCCGGGGTGCCGACTTCGCCGTAGGTTTCGAAGAAGATCCCCTGCCCCGTGGGCCCTTGGATGGGCGTTTCGGTGATCTGGGTGGCTTTTTGGGTGTGTTTGTAGACCAGACGGCGGTAATCTTCATAATGCTCGCTGCGGGTCTTGCCGCTGGTAGGCACGGCGCGGTGGGTGATGTGCCAGGTCAGGGAGTAGGAGGGGAAGTGCAGGTCTACCCAGCAAGAATCGTTGAGGTCGCGGGTTTTCTGCCCTTCCTCAGGGTACTCGAAGGTGAAGGGACAAGCCAGGCTCTGCAAGGTGTCGTAGCTGACTTGGGCGGGCAGGTCGATGCGGGGGTAGGCGAGGGGGCGCGGATAGGGGGTGTAGTTCTGGCAGGCCAAAGCAAGCAGCAGCAGACCGGTCAGCGGAAAGAGAAGGCGCTTCATGAGTTATTTTTTTCTTCTTCGGGCAGGCGGTTGATCACCAGCTTGACCATGGAAATGCGGGTTTTGCTCACCGATTCAACGTGGAGGTCGAACTGTTGGTACGAAATGATGTCCCCGACCGAGGGGATTTTCCCGTGCAATTCCAAGATCAGGCCGCCAAGGGTATCGCTGTCGCCGCGGGCGTCCTCGAAGGTGGTTTCTTCCAGGTTAAGAATCCGGCGCACATCATTGAGCGCAATCCGGCCTTCGAAAATATAGGTGTCCTCCGAGAGCTTGGTGTAGACCCAGTCCTCGGAATCGAACTCATCGTTGATTTCGCCAAAAATCTCTTCGATCACATCTTCCAGGGTAACCACTCCGGCCGTGCCGCCAAATTCGTCGACCACGATGGCCATGTGGAGGCGCTCCAGTTTGAACTCTTCGAGCAGGGTATCGATTTTCTTGCTTTCAGGCACGAAATGGGACTTGCGTAGCAACCGGCTCAATTTCAGGGGCTCGCTGCCGGGTTTGAGGAAAAGCAGCAGGTCTTTGATGTGCAAGATGCCCTTGATGTTGTCGAGGTTTTCTTCGTAGACGGGCATGCGGGAGAAGCCATGCTCATTGATGTAGGCGAGGATTTCTTCCTGTGGGGTATTGAGTTCGATGGCTTTGACATCAACGCGGGCGCGCATGATGCTTTTGACCGGGATGTTGCCGAAATTGACGATGCCTTTGAGGATGTCTTTTTCGTCTTTGTCCCGGATGTCATCGGTGGTGAGGTCAATGGCGTGCTTGAGGTCTTCGATCGAAGCGCCAGTTTCTTTGAGCTGCATGTGCTTTTCGATGAAGCGGGTGCCCTCGATCAGGCCGGCGGAGAGGGGCTTGAAAAACCATCGGAGCAACCCGAGGGGCCGGGCCAATAGCATGACCAGCTGGTGGCGGTTGCGGGCGGCATAGACTTTGGGAATGATTTCGCCAAAAAACAGCAAGACACTGGTAATCAGCACCACGTTGAGCAAAAACACCAGGGGAATATTCATCTCAAACAGGGTGAAATCAACCCAGGAAAAGACGTCGGCCAGCATGCGGATGAGGGTAGAACCGACCAGAATGGCCGCGACGTTCATCAAGTTGTTGGTGATGAGAATGGTCGCTAGCAGCCTTTTGGGCAGGCTGATGAGGCTCCACACCAGCTGGGCCTCCTTGGACTCATCGTTCTTGAATTGCTCGATCTCAAGCTTGGTCAGAGAAAAAAAAGCCACCTCGGCCCCAGAGACCATGAAAGAAACCATGATCAGCAGCACAAAGAGGATCAATTGCCCAATGAGCGAAGGCCAGGAAAGGCCGGTTTGGAGCAGAAAAAGCAAACTATTCCCAGGATCGGGGTCCACGGCAGTGTAGGCTTAAATAAAGGTGAGACAGCTAAAACAACGACGAGGCTCCCATTCTGCCTGTATCGGGCGAAGTTCCCCCTTCTCTGTGGCGCGTTGAAGCCCACCTATCGGGCGGTCTCCCGTCCGGTGCAGCGAGTGAGGCGGAAGGGACTGGTCAGAAACGAGGCAAAGGTAGAAAATCAAAATGGAAGATCATCCGTATCCTCGCCTTGGGTTTCAGGCTGGGCGGGCGTGGAGTCGGGCTGCGTGCCGCCGGAAGCCGGAGAGGCGGGCGGTTGCTGCTGGGAAAACCCCCCGCTGCTGTTGCCGGTGCTCACCTGGCTCACCGGCTGACTGGCCGGCGAGGCGCTGGGGGGCGCAGAGTCGAGCAAGACCAGGCGGCGGCCTTCGACCTCGGTGATGGAGCGCTTTTCTCCTTCAGGCGTTTCCCAGGAGCGGGTAGAAATTTTACCCTCGATGCAGACGGTAGAGCCTTTGCGCAGGTACTTTTCCGCAATTTCTGCCTGGCCGCGCCAGAGGTTGACCGTCACCCATTCAGTGTAGTCGAGGTAGTTGCCGGTCTTGTCTCGGCGGCGCTCCGTGCAGGCGATACGCAGGGTAGCTAATGCGACATCGCCGTCAAAACGGCGCATTTCGGGGTCTTTGCCAAGGTTGCCAATGAGGGTTACCTGATTCAGTCCGTATTTTGCCATGGTTTTGGTGTTGTCAGGCGTAAGCAGCACAAACGGCGACGCCTAGGGAGAAGCTGGAATCAGCCGCTGTTTCTCAAACAGCTTGAGCACCGCCTTTGCAAAAGCGAATATAGGAATTTTCTCTGGCGAAATAAACCGCTCGCTTCCCCGAGCCAGTTCTGCCGGAACGCCCGGGGCCCTGAGCACGAATAGGTTAATCATCATGTCGAAATGGGTAAAGACATGTTTGAGGCTGCCCTTGAACTGGGCATCGAAGGACTCTTGCTGGGCTTGCCACGCGTGGGGCTCTACCTCCCGGTTGGGGATTTCCCAGAGCCCGCCCCAAAAACCCGCCTCCGGCCGCTGGCGGATGGCAAATTCGCCCTGCTCGTTGTGTACCAGGTAGAAATGAAAGTAGCGGGTCTTGCGCTTGAGCTTTTTTTCTTTGTAGGGCAATTGCTGGGTCAGGCCCTGCCGGTAGGCCACACAATGGGCCTGGAGGGGACAGATCAGGCAGCCGGGTTTGGTGGGGGTGCAAACCGTAGCTCCGAGGTCCATCATGCCAAAATTGAAGGGGCGCGAAGCC
>CAZIVQ010000429.1:0-4746 GCA_964542415.1 uncultured Bacteroidia bacterium
GGCCAAACGAGTAGACGTACTCTTCCCCCCCCCCGAAGGCGCCAGAAGAACAAAGGCCCGCCCACCAGGTCGCACAACGCTGGCGCTATGCAAAAAAGTCGCCGGCAGAAAGGGAACCCATTGAGAAAAAAAGCTCCGCAGGGTGCGAAAGACGTTCTCTTCAATAATCCTGCGCCGCTCTACGCTGCTGCCATACTCCCAGGCCCGTCGGCCTTCGTAGTCGATCAACAAAAGAAAGTCTGCAAAGAGAAGAAGCGTGTAGTGTTCTTTGGCGCTTACTTCGTCGATTCGCTCGACGATTCCGGGGAGAGCCAGGCAGGGGTTTTCCCAACCAGAGGAAGAGACGTTGGCCCGCAAATCGGAGGAGAGACGGCGGCGCAACGCCTCGCTTACTCGCGAAGTTCCCCCTCCCTCCTCAAAAAAAGCATCAAAACGAAACCGCTCCTCGGCCTCTCTTCTAGCTCCAGCTTCCTTCTTTTCGCTTCCTCTCATCTCCAAAACCATGTCTTTTTGCCCAGGCGAAAAAAAGGCGGCAAGCGATTTCTCCTGGGAGGCCGCTTTTTCACGGGCGGCTTGAAAGAAAGGAGCGTCCCAGGGTTCGACCACAGGATAATGAAAGTAACAATCTAGGGTCAGCCCACCCAACCAGAGGGGAAAGGAGAGCGAATCAACGTAGTTCAACGTGTGTTCCTTGAGAGCCTTCACCGGTTGCGCACTTCTCTCGCCTCACGTGACAAGCACAGCCTGGTGAAAGAAAGGGATCGACCAAAAAGCGGGTCTCATCACGAACAAACTGCTGAGCCCTCTGTCTTATGATAGGCGCTGTGTTGGGCTAGAAATTACTTCCATCGGCACAATCAAAGCCCCGGCCCAGACCCCCATTGCAGGAGAAGTTGGCCAGCGTCCCGGTGCTACAGTCCGTCTCTGACCCAGCGGGAGAAGGGCCGTTGCTGCAAATTCCCAGAGGACCGGCCTGTCCCTCGGCACCTGGCAAAGGGACCTCCTGGATTTTGGGCTTGCTGTATTTCTTCTTCATCTTGACTGCTCCTTATTCATAACGATCAGGATCCTGGCAAAGGCTCCTGATCCCGAGAGAGGTCCTGGCAAAAAAGCTTCACTCGACCACAGAAGCCAAGCCGATCTGCTCCACTTGCAGCAAAAACTCATCAAGGTCTTGAGCCAGCACTTCGCGATCAGCTTCGTATTCTGCGGTGAGACGTTCCAGGATCTCATCCCTTTCGTGGTTACCGTCAAGCAACTGATAAATCAAGGCTCCCGTCTCATTGAGCAGTTGGATCTGGCCGCTCTCGGGATGAAAGAGGATGGCCTCCTCCTCTTCCTGGCGAAAGACTATCTCTGGATTGACTTGTAACAACTTACTCATCCATCGCTCTCCTAGTCGCTGGCCGTAGCGCAACAGACGCAACAGCACCTGCCGTACCATTCTTCTTTTTCTTGCATAGCGGAGGGCCCACCATTCTTCAAGCCCCGCAATGGGAACCCAGCGCTGTCCTTGAAGACGCGCCGCGACCCGACCCAAGACCCGCTCCTCTGGTACAAAGCCGTCGGTGTGAGGGACATTGTCGCCTTGTGTGAGAAAGGCCCGTCGCCCCTGACACAGTTGCAAGGCCACGACGCGATGAGCGACCCAACAACGGCGTCGATCGGCTGGGGCGGTTTCATCCTGGCAAAGAAAGGCCTCGACCCGCCCCATTCCTTGCTCGGGTCTCTCGTTGTTTTGTGGGTAAGACCTCTGGTGCAAAAAGGCCTTGCCCCGCCCCGCCAAACCTCGCTTGAGCGCCTCATCGCTCCTCCGTCGAAGTTCTCTGAGCGAGGGGAACTCACCTCTTGCCGATCGCCCTTGCCTTTTGGGCTGTTTTGTTGTTGGAGGAGAGAGGAAGGTGGCCTGAGAGGACTCCCGCTCTTCTTCTCCTTTGCCAGACAGGACTTCAAAGACAATCACCTGACCAGGCCAGATCTCTGTCGCCGGAACCTGTTCCAGGGCGAACACAGCGCCATCCTCCAGAAGAGGAGCCATGCTCTGCCCACGCAACACAAAAGAGATCATGTCTCCCTCCCATCCAGAAACCACCGCCACGCTCGCCTGTTCTTCCTTTGCTCACGCAACACAAAAGAGATCATGACTCCCTTCCTGGCGTGGTCTGGGGGGGCAGGTGCCGCGAAGAGAGAGAGGCACCCTCCTTCTCTGAAGAGGAAAAGCTCTCCTCCTCGCCTGAAGAGAGAGAGGTCCCCTCCTTCTCTTGCCGGGGAGGGGCAGATTCGACCACTTGGGATGGCAGGCGTCGTAAAGAGGGAAAGAGCCCCTCGTCGCGAGCCTGCTGGCAAAAAGAAAACCCTTCTGCCGGATCACGACCTTCTGCGTAGGTCTGGGCCACGCACTTGCCCAAACAATAGTGCTTGAAGAGACACGCGCCGCAAATCCCCTGGAGATTGTGGGGGAGGGTCTGACGCAACTGGCGCAAGAACTCATTTTCTTCCCAGATCCGGCGAACACCCAGCTCAAGGAGGTTGCCAAAATCTAGCTCTTTGTGGTGTTCGCCAATCCCACAGAGGCCCGCATGGCCGTTGTGCAGCACCCCCAGGATGTGAAGAATGCCACAGGTGTTTAACCCGTGCTGGCTGATGTCTTTTAGTGTACGAAAAGCCGGAGGGACGTCGAAGTGAACGGGAAAGCCACTCTCTTGCTGGATCTGGTAGGCCTGTTCATAGGCTTCCAGGGTCTCTGCCACGGTGAGCAGTTCGCCCTGCTCCTTCATCTTCTCGGAGCGGGCCACTCCGGTAATCGGGTTAAACTTTAACGACACAGCGCCCTCGTCACGGGCAAAGGCGATCATTTGAGGCAAGAGGTCACGGTTTTTGCGGTAGAGACAGGAGATCAATTGAAAAGGAACGTCTTCGCGGCGCAGGTTCTCCAGCCCACGCAGGGCCTCGTCAAAGGAGCCCTTTTTGCCGCGCAGGGCGTCGTGGACCCCAGCGCGCGGGCCGTCGAGCGAGACAGAACAACGGACACGTTCCTCCTTCATCACCCGAGCCGCTTCAGGCGTAATCAGGGTTCCGTTGGTCTCGATGTAGAGCCCGATCCCCTTCTGGCGCAGATCGTGAAGGAGGGTCAACAACTCGGGGTGCAAGAAGGGTTCGCCTCCGGTGATCTTGACCTGGGAAAGTCCCATGGCCTGGGCTTCTTCAAAGATCGGTTTCCAGGTAGACCAGGGCAGGTAACGAGTGGTCTCGCTCTCGTAGACGGGATCGATCCAGCAATGACGGCAACGCAGGTTACAGGCCCCCGTCAGGTAGAAGTAGATATGGTGCAGAGCAGGCACCTTTTCTTCAGCAGGCGCCATCTTTTCTCTCCTGTAACCACTCTGTCCCAATCTCTTGCAGGAAGCGCCGGTAACAGTCGTGGGGGTTGGCGCGGTTAAAATCACCGGTCAGGGAATAGGCCAGGCCCGGGCAGCTCCCATTGCAGAAAGAAGCCCAGGGGCAGTCCTCGCATCCCTCTACATCGCGCATCGAGATGTTCCGGCGCTCACGGAGCTTTTGCAACAGCGGATGTTTTTGCCAGATCGGGGGGAGAGGAGCATGATTGATGCGTCCCAGATAGAGATCGGGCAGCATATTGCAGGGGACGATCATCCCATCCTGATGCACAGCCAGGTGATTGAAGATACAGCCACAGGCCGTCAAATGGCCAGCAGTGGCGGGGGGAGGCACTTTGCCAGCGCGGGCTTCTTCCATTGTCTTGTAGGTAGAAAGGTTGGCCAGAGGACCGGCCATTGCCACGACACGTCCGGGATAACGTTCGGCCAGTCGTCCCAAGGTGCGCATGGCCTGCAGACGCAGAGAAGGGGTCAGGCTGATCGTATCGAGGTGGCGACAGGCAGACCCCAGAGGCATGGCGTCGTTGGTGCTTATCGCCGAAATCCCCAGATCTTCTAAAAGCAAACGGGCCAGATTTTCCAAATCGTCGACGTTGTGGCGGTTGACGGTCACCCGGCAGGACAGGGGCAACCCGGCCTCCTGCAGCAACTTCAGCCCCCGCAAAGCCCGCACAAAGGAACCCTCGCCGCGGCTGCGATCATGGACCTCAGCAGAAGAACCGTCGAGAGAAACCTGAATCGGCGAGAGACGCTGACGCCGCTTCCCTTCAAAAAACTGCAAAATCGTCTTTTCCGTGATCAGGGTTGCGTTGGTCAGAAACGAATAGCGCATCCCCTGGGCCACGATCTCGTCGACAAGGGTCCACAAATCACGTCGCACAAAGACCTCGCCGCCGCTCAATACAAGCGAGCGTACAGGCAGCCTCCCCAACTCGCCAAAAAAGGTGAGCCACTCTTCACCAGGCAGATCAGGACGTTGCTCCATCTCGTTGGAGTAAAAACAATAGGCACAGCGAAGATTGCACTTGCCCGTCAACGAAAGATCCAGGGATTGGGGCCCCTCATCGTAACGTGGTGTTTGTTGCAGGGGAAGCGGTTCTACCAACGAAGAAGCAAGAGCCCGGCAATACCCCTCGCCCGCGACCTCCTGCACAAACTCCTCAACATCTTGACGGATTTCGTTGTAAAGAGAGACCTCGTACTCAGCAACCAACTCCTGAACGATGTCCTCCACGCTGCGCCCACCGTCGAGCCTTAACCAGACAAAACTTCCCGTTTCATTGAGGTAGCGGGACTTGTTCTCGTTGGGATCAAAGAGAAGAAGGCTCTCCTCAGAGACCCACCAGGC
>CAZIVQ010000430.1:0-4741 GCA_964542415.1 uncultured Bacteroidia bacterium
AACCGAGTTTGGCCAGGTAGGCCACAAAGCGGCCCGAGCTGGGCTGGTACAAATGTAATCCCTTGTAAGTGCCCAGCCACAGCCGGTTTTGGCGGTCTTCGTAGAGGTAGCTGATGCGGTTGCTGTGGAGGCTACCCGGCTGGCTGCTCATACGGTAGACCGTGTCGACCTGGAGTTGGTAGGCATCGGGCTGGTCGATGCGATAAAGGCCCCGCTGCTGGGTACCGATCCATAGGCTGCCATTGGCCGTCTCTCGGATGCTGATGATTTTGCTGCCTGCCAAGGGATGGGGCCCGCTTAGGGGAGTATAGGCGCTCAGGGGCGGATCACCAAGCTGGTAGCGAGCAGAAAAAATGAACAGCCCCGTGCCCGTGCCCACCCAAATCTGCCCGTCTTGCCGCTGGTAAAGGGTCTTGATCGGCTGCCGCCCCAGGCCGGGGAGATCGATCTGGTGCCATTGGCCGTCCTGTTCGCGCAGCAATAGCCCGCTGCCTTTGGTCCCTACCCATAGCCGCTGACGCGGGTCCTCCAGCACGCAGAGTACATCGTTGTCGATCTCTGGGAGCTGTGCCGAAGGTAGCAGCAGGTCAAACTGAGCCTGCCGGGGGTCTTGGCGACAGATGCCCCCGCCATCGGTTCCGATCCAGCGTAGGCCTGTCCGGTCTTTGAGAAAGCTCAGGACAATGTTGTAGTTGATGGATCGGTTGCCTTTACCGGGAGGGGCAAGCTGGAAGCGCTCGACCTGCCGGTTGGCCAGCTGCATGCGGTTCAGGCCTGCCCCCCAGGTGCCGATCCAGAGTTCGTCGCTGGCTGGGTCCAGGGACAAATGGTAGCAGTTTTTGCTGCTTAAGCTTGCTGCTGAGCCAGCTTCAGGGAGAAATTGGCGCCATGTTCCCGTTTTTAGGTCGTAGCAGCTCAGCCCTGCTCCCCAGGACCCCAACCAGATCTGCGCTCGCTTGGCGTCGTAGGCCAGGCTGGTAAATTCCGCCACCCGGTAGGGGGGAGCCACGATCTCCAGCCGGTTGCCCGCCGCGTCAAAATGCGCCAGGCGCGCGTGGAGAGTCGCCCAGACCCCGCCTTGGCCAT
Source organism: uncultured Bacteroidia bacterium (assembly GCA_964542415.1). Taxonomy (GTDB): domain Bacteria; phylum Bacteroidota; class Bacteroidia; order J057; family J057; genus CAZIVQ01. The sequence continues at coordinate 1,087 of CAZIVQ010000430.1, forward strand.
CGGGAATGACCGAAGTGACTTTGCCCGAGGGGACCACCTGCCGGAAGCGTCCCGTGGCTTTGTGCAGCAGTTGCAATCCCTGGTCCCAACTGCCCACCCAAAGCTGGCTGTCAGGCGAGCTAGCCAGCGAAATGATGCGATCACCGGCCAGGGCGGTGCTGTCGCCAGGCACCACCGGGTAGGTGTGGAGGCTACCCGTGGCGGGGTCGTAGCGGCTGAGCCCCCCGGACTTGGTCCCAATCCATATGTAGCCGGCGGCATCTTCATGCAGCGATTCGATGGAGTGGTTGGGCAGTTGATAGCGCGTGGTGTCGCCCGCGCCGATCTCGTGGTATTCGTAGCCATCATAGCGCACCAAGCCGCCCCGGGTCCCAATCCAGATGAAGCCATATCGGTCTTGCAACAGGGCTGTCACCTCGTTCTGGATGAGGCCGGTTTCGATGGTGAGGTAATCAAAACCGGGGAGATTTGCCTGAGGCTGGGAGAATAAGGGACCTGCTAGCAAAGCCAAACCGAGCAGGCAGGCTGTCAAATTGCGAAAAAGCATGTCGAATAGTAGTAGTTGGTAGGTAAATCAGCCTAAGCGGGGCCGCGGGTACTGCCGGGAACGAAGCGCTGCTTCTCCTTTAAAGTACATTGCCCAAAAGATATATATAATTCCCCTATTATCAATTCGATAGGGAAGACTTGATGAAGTAGCCCCGTCTCTTTGACGGCTTTACCCCCCCGTGCCGGATAGGGGAAATTGGGTATATAACACGTCTCCCGGGGCTATCTGCGGGGTATGGGGAAGCAAATCGGCAATTCTCCCCCCTCTTTCGGCTGGGCTACCCCCACTGCTCAAAGTATGATTTTCATTTATTTTGAATTCGATAGGGTTGCTACCTGCCTCTTATCCATCCTGTTTCATTTTCTTTTCACTTCTTCCTCCTGACTTTCTTATGAACCCGCACTTTTTGTCCTTCTGCCTGCATGTCGGGTGGCTTTTTTCTTGGCTCATGCTATCCCAAAACGGAACCGCCCAACCCGAATGGAACAACGTGCAGGTCCTGCACCAAAACCGCGAAGCCCCCCGCGCCCATTTTCATCGTTACCCCGATGCCCAGGCGGCAGGGCAATTTAACCCTGAAGGTTCTCCCTGGTTCCAATCCCTCAATGGCCCTTGGCAATTTCATTGGTCTCCCCGGCCGGCGGACCGACCCCAGGCCTTTTTTCAGCCTCAGTTCGATGCCAGCCGGTGGGAGTCGATCCCTGTACCTTCCAATTGGGAGGTGCAGGGCTACGGCATTCCCATCTACACCAATATCGTATACCCTTTTCCCAAAGACGAATTGCAGGCCCCGGTGGAAGACAACCCCGTGGGTTCCTACCGCCGGTCCTTTACCGTGCCGCAGGACTGGGAGGAGCGGCAGGTATTCATCACCTTCGAGGGGGTACAGTCGGCCTTTTATCTGTGGGTAAATGGGCAAAAGGTGGGCTACAGCCAAGGCAGCCGTACCCCAGCCGAATTTGACCTGACCCCTTACCTCCAACCCGGCGAAAACCTGCTGGCGGTGGAAGTCTACCGCTGGAGCGATGGCTCCTACCTCGAAGACCAGGACTTCTGGCGGCTCAGTGGCATCTATCGCGAAGTCTACCTCTGGTCAGCCGCCCCGGTGTACCTGCGCGACCTGGCCGTCAGCGCCACCCTGGACGACAACTACCGCCGGGGGGCGTTTCAGCTTTCGGGAGAAGTGCGTGCCCCGCAAACCGGGCAGCGCCTTCAGCTGCAAGCTGAGTTATTTGACGCCCAGGGCGAGCGGATCCTGCGTCAAAGCCAGAACCTCTCCCTGACTGGCCAGCAGCAGAGCTTTGAGCTACCGTCCAAAACCCTGGCCAACATCCGCCCCTGGAGCGCCGAAGACCCTTACCTCTACACCCTGCTGCTTTCTCTCTCCGATAGTGAAGGCAAGCTGATCGAGGTCATCCCCCAGCGGGTGGGCTTCCGGCGGGTGGAGATCGCCCGGGGCCGCATCCTGGTCAATGGACAGGTCGTACATTTCAAAGGGGTAAATCGCCACGAGCACAGCCCCACCGGCGGCCATACGGTGAGCCGGGCTGAGATGGTGCGCGACCTGGAGCTGATGAAGCAGCATAACATCAACGCGGTCCGCACCTCGCACTATCCCAACCTCCCTTTGTGGTACGACCTCTGCGACCAGTACGGCATCTACGTCATGGACGAAGGCAACATCGAAACCCACGGCTTTGGTAACCATTCAGAGAACCGCCTGGCCCATGACCCCGCCTGGGAAGCCGCCATGCTTGAGCGGGTGCAGCGCATGGTCTACCGCGACCGCAACCACCCTTCGGTGGTCATCTGGTCCCTGGGCAACGAGAGCGGGGATGGCCCCAACATGGGCACCATCTACGACTGGGCCAAGCGATTCGACCCCAGCCGACCCTTCCACTACGAAGGCAGCGGCCGCCGGGAAGGAAAACCCGAGCATGCCGACCTCAAAAGCCGCATGTATGCCACGCCCGAAGCTTGTGCCGCCTGGATCAAAAACAATCCTGGTATCCCCTTCCTGCTCTGCGAGTACACCCACGCCATGGGCAACTCCAACGGCAACCTCCAGGCCTATTGGGACCTGATCTATGCCGACAATGGCTTTCAAGGGGCCTTTGTCTGGGACTGGATGGACCAGGGCTTGCAGCAACCGGTACCGGCGGCCTACCGGCGGCCGGGTGGTCCTGAGACCTTTATGGCTTATGGGGGTTGGTGGGAGAATGCGCAAGGTCGCCACAATGCCGGTAATTTTTGTATGAATGGCTTGCTGGCCGCCGACCAGACCCCACATCCTGGCCTGCATGCCATCAAGTATTGGTACCAACCGGTCAAGATCGAATGGGAAGACCGGGAGGAGCAGCGCTTTCGGCTAACGAATCGCTACCATTTTTCCCGCCTGGAAGCAAAGCTGCGGGGTGATTGGGAATGGGTCAGAAATGGGAAAGTCGTAGCCCAGGGCGCCTTGCCAGAACTTTCGCTGGGGCCAGGTGAGGCAGAGACTTTTGCCTTGGCCTTGCCTCCCCAAGATGGAGCCGCCGAGTATTGGGTCAATTTCCGGTTTTATAGCCGGGAGGCAGCGCCGGGGGTACCCGCCGGGACCTTGCTGGCCCAGGAGCAACTACCGATGGGCAACCTGCCAGCCCCCGCAGAGCCTGTAGTAGCAGCAGGTCGGCTGCCCTTGCGTTTCCAGCCGGTAAGGCGAGGATTCCAAGTGGCAGGAGAGGGTTTTTCGGTAGTCTTCGACGAAAAAACCGGGGGTATCCGGGGCTACTATCACCAGGGAGATACCCTGCTGCTGACCGGACCGCAGCCAGACTTTTGGCGAGCCCCCACCGACAATGATCAGGGCGGATGGAAAGCCGATGCTGCCTTTGGCTGGAGATTCTGGGAGCAGGCCCGGCTGTGGCAAGCGGACTCGTTGCGGCATGCCCCCGAAGGCCAGAACTATCGGGTAGAAGCCTGGGGCCGGCTGCCCGGCTCCGATACCCAGGTAGGCCTCAGCTACCTGATTTGCCCAGATGGCAGGGTGACCGTAGAGCTGACCTATTTGCCGGGAGCCGCCCCCCTACCGGCATTTATGCCTCGCTTTGGCACCGGCCTGACCCT
>CAZIVQ010000431.1:0-4733 GCA_964542415.1 uncultured Bacteroidia bacterium
GGGGGAGAATAGTACTTGGGGTTGATCGCCAGTTGGTTTTGGGCATTGACAAAGCCCCATTTGCCATCTTGCGGGATGGCAGCCCCTCTTGGGGTCCCCCCGATGTTTACCCCTCCCAGCCCCGTCTCCGGATCGAATGGCCGGGCATAAGCAAACTGATAGGGCACGATGAGGGTCTTCTCCCGGTCCATGTAGCCGTAGAGTCCCGAAGGGTTCCGTAGCGGCAACAGCCGACCTTCGCAGCGGCTGGCCTGGTATTCGGCTCCCCTATTGCAGCTGCCGAGCAGCAGCAACCCCAAAAAACCGGTTAACACACTCCATTTCATGTAAGCAAGTATACACATCTGCTCGCAAAAATTGAAGCCTCCGGGCTTCCCCTGATAAAAATTTTACTTACTCCCCTAACCAATTTAGCTTTTGGAGGAAAATGCCTATCTTTACAGAAAGTATTTCTCAAAATTTCTTCATTTTCTATTTTTCATGGCCAAAAAGACCAAAACCGCCTACGTCTGCCAAGAGTGTGGGGCTCAGCACCTTAAATGGCAAGGCCAATGCAGCCAGTGTGGAGCCTGGAGCAGTTTGGTCGAAGAAGTCACCGCCGCGCCCGGCCCCAAAGACAACGGCGTCATCCCCGCTGTAGCCAACCGGCCCCTGCCCCTGGAGGATATCCGAGCGGATGCCCGCCCCCGGCTCGTGACCCCCGACGGAGAAATGAACCGCGTTTTGGGAGGGGGGATGGTGCCCGGAGCGGTGATGCTGCTGGGCGGAGAGCCCGGCATCGGGAAAAGCACCCTTTTGTTGCAGCTTGCCTTGCAATTGCAGGAAAAAATCCTCTATGTGAGCGGGGAAGAATCCGCCGAGCAGATCAAGATGCGCGCCGAGCGCTTGCCTCACGCCAACCCCGAATTGCTCGTGGTGGCAGAAACGCAGCTGGAACGGATTTTTGAGTTTATCAAGCAAGTCCGACCCACGGTCCTGATCATCGATTCTATCCAGACGATCTATACCGACAGCCTGGAAAGCTCACCCGGCAGTGTGGGGCAGGTGCGCGAGTCGGCCGCCAAATTGATTCGTGTGGCCAAGCAAGAGGGTATTCCGGTCTTTTTGGTAGGCCATGTGACCAAAGAACTTTCTCTGGCCGGCCCCAAGGTGCTGGAGCATGCGGTGGATGCGGTCATCAGTTTTGAGGGCGACCGCCACCTCAGCTACCGCATCCTGCGCTCGGTCAAAAACCGCTTTGGCGGCATCGAACTGGGCATTTATGACATGCGGGGAGATGGCCTGAAGGAGGTGTCAAACCCTTCGGAGATTTTCCTTTCCCAGCATGACGAGGACCATAGCGGGGTGGCAATTTCCGCGACCATAGAAGGCACCCGGCCCTTGCTGGTGGAGACCCAAGCCCTGGTGTCGCCTATGGCCTATGGTACCCCGCAGCGTTCGGCGGTAGGGCTGGACAACAAGCGCCTCAACATCCTCCTGGCGGTGCTGGAGCGACGCTCGAAGATCCGGCTTGGCACCCAGGACATCTTCCTCAACCTCACCGGGGGCTTGCACCTCGACGATCCCGGCCTCGACCTGGCTCAAGTGGTGGCGGTGGTTTCTTCCCTCTATGACTACTCGGTGGCCCGATCGGATGTCTTTGCGGCCGAAGTTGGCCTTTCCAGTGAGCTGAGGCCGGTTTCAAGGCCGGAGCAACGCATTGCGGAGGCTGAGAAACTGGGCTTCAAGCGGCTGTTTATGGCCCAAAGCCAGGTAAGCTCCCTCCGGCAGCAGCCTCGGGAGCTGGAACTGGTCGGCGCCAGCAAGCTCGCCGACGTATTCGGGATCCTCTTTGGAGGAGATGCCTGAAGCGACCCGCATGGAGACAGCCCTGGTGGAAGTACCAGGGATCAGGTGTAAAACAGTACGTATTTATCTGCCTTTCCAGCGACCAACTTCTACAAAACACAAACCGATCAATTTGCGCATAAAGCAAATGTACGGGCATTTTTTTAAAACAATCTCCACGAAATGCCGGTTTAATTGGAAAACAAACTGATCTAAACCACCTGCCAGAAGGTAAAGCAAGCAGCATCAGGCGATGCATAACCTTATTTTTGTACTTAGGTATTACCCTGCACATAAAAATACAGGCAAGCCTGCCTTCTCAGTAGGATAACCTCTCAATTTAGCAAGTCATATTATTCAATAAAGGTAATTTGTGAGAAACTATTCTTTACAGGCTGCAAAAAAACGTACCCGTTCTTATGGCGAGCCAAGGGTTGGCTGCCGCAGTATAGGGCTGTCCATTAGGCGAAAAAAGAGGATTGGGCTGTCAGAATAAATACAAAACCAAGTTAAGCGTAAAAAACATTCTGCTTGCTGCTACGTGATTCCAATTTTCCCGAAAAGGCTGTTCTTTATCAAAACCGGGTTGCATAAAGTACCATGTGGGGGGTATATAGCGAAGAAAAAAGGAAAAAACCTGGTTTTATTTCAGCAAAAAATTGAATAACCAGAAGAAATTGTCTAACTTGCCTAACAACAGGTGTGATATACCAAAAATACGAATGTACTTTTTATTCCTTCCCTTCTCGCTTCTTCCAATTTGCCTGGGTCATCCTCGCCAATAATTGTGTAGTTCAACTTAGAAAGTTAAGCTCTACTAAACAATTTGCTTTAATTTTCACATTAAACAGCTATATTGCTGCTTAGTACTTATAGTACTGGATAAAAAGGACTGTTATGTTTGTCATCTCGAAAAATTTTCATTTGAAATATTAACGTTCAGCGCAGGTTAGAAATCAGGAAAGCCTCAAATCCTCACTTCGGTATACCTGCCTGAATTTCCATTTTCTTTTATTTTTATAAGCCTCATGATTAAGAATGCGTTTTCACCCCAGCTAATTGCGGACCTGACCAACCGGTCCCGCAAGGCAAGCCTGCCATCATCCCTCCGTGATGTTGCTAAAAAAGGAGACTTCTCGGACATGGCCAAGGTTCAGGATGCCCTCGAACAAGAAATTCAATCTGCTTCTTTGCAAAGCAATGACGAAGTAGATCATTTTTTGTTTATGGTCAAGGAGACTTTGCTCTTCCACTTTTTTCGGTTTGACCAAGAGGGGTTTGATCGGTCGATTGAAATCGTCAAACGCCGCTTGGATGCCCTGAGAAAACTTCCCTCTACTGAAGTTAACATTGCAGCCTGGGAGCAGTACATGGAATTGCTGACGGTTTCCTTTAGCCGTCTGCTGAAGCACAAGCCCCTCGAAGTTTTTGAAGAATACATCGGCAAAATCGAGTGGAATCGCTTTGCTAACACTTCCTTTATTTCCAGCATCTCGACAGTATTAGGGTTCGTCTATTTGTCTGAACCTTCTCCCGAGCAAGTGGCCAAAGCCCGCCTTTGGTTGCAGAAAAGCCTCAACGAATCAAGCCTCGAAGCCAACCTGACCAACCACTTGCTGATGGTTGACATGTTCTTGGCTGAGGGAGGTGACGACAATTCCAACCGGGCCACGACCCTGGTCGACGAATTGCAAGAAGCTGCGGAAGGAATCGAAGACGAAGCCATGCAGGCCATTTTCGACGCCACCATCTTTTTGCTGCGTGCGCGGCAGCTCGTGCATGTATTTGCTCATTTCAATGACACCCTCACCCGCCTTGAGCACTGCCAGTTGCAACTCAAAGAACTGGAGTCACGCTTCTCCCAGCGCGAGCACCTGCCCGCTTTCTTCCGGGCGGCCATCGAAGGCATCATCGGTAAGCTGTACACCCAGCTCTACGGAATGACGGATGATGGCCTAGAGAAAAGTAGCTTCAACAAGCATGCGGTACAGCATGCCGACAAAGGCGTCGAATGGGCGGAGTCCTTCAACGATTCTTACCTCGTCATGTACTACCGCCTGCTGCGGGCCGAAATGGCGGTGGATACCAGCTTTGGCTCCACCGAAAAAGAAATCAAAGAGGTGGTGCAGTACTTCAAAAAGCGCAATGATTATCCCATGTACATCCGGGCCAATCATACCTTTGTTACCCTCTTCGATCAAAAAAATGCCGCCCAGAAGTCCTATGATGTCATTATCGACATCTTCAAGCAAGGCAACAAAAACTTTGACTTGGGAGGCTTCTACATGGTAAGCGAAGGATTGGCCTTGGCCAACAAAGTCTTCCACAACGAGATCAACAAACCCGGCGTGTCTTGGGTGGTCCATGACCTCGACAATTTCTTTGACCGCCTGCGCAAAGTGATCGACAATGTAGAAGAAGCCATCGACACCATCGGGACCTCTTTGGTCGAAGCCTTCCGGGAAGAATACATCAACTTCGAGCCGGTCAGTCACTTCAACATCAAGGTGTACTACCTCTATCAGTTTTATTCCATCAAGATGATGCGCCTAGGGGCCTTGATCAACCAAGACAAAAACACCTTGCGCGTTGCCGATAACCTGCTGGCAGAACTACAGGACGAAGCCAACCCGCTCAGCTTTGTTCAGGCCAACTGGGAAGAGTTCAAAAAAGTGCCTAACTCCGTCAGGAACTGCACTTTGAACAAATGTATCAACATCAGCAAAGGCGACTTGCCGCTGGCTGCCGAGCACCTGGACTTTAGCTATCGGAACCTCCGGTCCTATATCACCTTCAAAGAGGTCAATCGCCTTGGGTTCTTCCTCGAAATGCAGCAGACCACCAACCGGCAGCTCGAGCAGGGCATCCGGTACATGTTCCATGACCTCTATAAGTCCGGAACCATC
>CAZIVQ010000432.1:0-4723 GCA_964542415.1 uncultured Bacteroidia bacterium
GGGACCCCATCGGAGCAGAGTAGCTTGCCCGCAGCAAACCTGCGCATCCGCAACCAGGGGATCGAGCTGCGGCTGGGTTGGGAGCAAAGCGGCAAGCGACTGGCCTACCGGGGACAGCTGATCGCGGCGACTTTCCAGACGCAACTACTGGCGCAGGAGGCCAGCGGAGAAGCCTTTTCGCTGGCCGATGATTGGGTACTACGCCCTATCGCTAGCTCGCCGGGCTCCCCAGGCTTTGGCAATACGCGCCTGCTGCGGCTGGCGGAAGGGGAGGCTTTGGGACAACTCTACGGCCCGCGGCTGAATGAGGCCGGGACCCGGCAACAGGGCGAGCTGGTGTTGCAGGACCTGAATGGGCCCCAGCTTGGTAGTGGCGAAACGGAGCTGGGCAATGCCCTGCCCAACTGGTCGGTGGGCCTGATGCAGGCCGTGAGCTGGGGGCGCTGGTCCCTTTCGGCCCTCCTGCGAGGCGAGCTAGGCCACGACCTGATCAACCTGCCCCGGCTGCACAACGAGCCCCTGGATTTGAACATCCCCTACAACCGGCTCGAAACGGAGCGCTTTGACCCCCTGCCGGGCTTTCCCCGGTGGCATGATTTCTACGTAGAGAATGCCGCCTTCCTTACCCTGGACTATTTGCAGCTGCGCTATGAAGTGCCACTGGGGCGTTCCGTGCCCTTGGCGGTGAGCCTTACCGCCCGCAACTTGTTTACCCTGACGAACTACAGCGGCCTGGACCCTGCGCCCCGCTTGCTGGACCCAGGCCCGGGTGCGGATGAACTCACCGGGGGGACAGGTTTTCAGGCACCTTTTTACTTTCAGCCCGGCCTCGACCGTCGCTCGGGGATGTATGCAGCCCGCTCGCTGGTAGTAGGGATCGAATGGGGCTGGTAACGATGGCCGGTTTTTTGCGTAGGGCTGCGAATGAAGCCTACGCCAAATCGCTGATTCCGGGGGTTTAGCTCAGCCTTGTATGAAAAAAATCGTAGCTTTGCGGATAGAATTTGTCTCAATGCCTGTGTAGTCGCCGCTACATGCTTTCCCCATCTAATCACTCCCAAATCATTTTCCCATATGATCGTCGAAGTAAAAGTGCCGAGCCCGGGTGAGTCCATCTCTGAAGTGGAGATCGAAGCCTGGTTGGTAGAAAGCGGTTCTTACGTCGAAATGGACGCCGAACTGGCCGAAATCAATTCTGATAAAGCAACCTTGACCATCAACGCCGAAAATGCGGGGGTCGTTGAGCTGATGGTCGAAGAGGGAGATACGGTGGAAGTCGGTCAGACCATTGCCAAGATCGATACCGAAGCAGAGGGAGACGGTGCGGAGAATGGGAAGAATGGACAAGCGGAGAAAACCCAGGACCAGGAAGAAAAAGCGCCTGCCAAAGAAGAGAAAGCCCCCCAATCCCAGACGCCAGACAACGGCGGAGAAGATTCGTATGCCAAAGGCCATCCCTCAGCCTCCGCCAACAAGCTGATGCAGGAAAAAGGCGTCTCTGCCGAGCAGGTGCCGGGCACCGGCCGCGACGGGCGCATCACCAAAACCGATGTGGTCAACTTCAAGCCCGAAGAAAAGCCCGCTCAGCAGCCGATGAAGGCCCCCGAGCCCGCCAAGGAGCAGCCCAAGCAAGAGAAGCGCCCTATCCCGGGCTTGCCGACTATGGAGCAGGGCGGTGACCGTAGTGAAAGTCGGGAGAAGATGAGCAGCCTGCGCCGCAAAATTGCCCAGCGCCTGGTCTCCGCCAAAAACGAGACCGCCATGCTCACCACCTTCAATGAGGTCGACATGTACCACCTCATGGAGCTGCGCAAGAAGTACAAAGAGCGTTTCAAAGAAGTTCATGGCGTGGGCCTGGGCTTTATGTCTTTCTTTACCAAGGCCGCCACCATGGCCCTGATGGAGTACCCGGCCGTCAACGCCTACCTCGACGGGCAGGAGATGGTCTACCACGACTATGCCGACATCGGCATCGCCGTCAGCTCCGACCGCGGCCTCGTGGTGCCGATCATCCGCGATGCCCACCGCATGAGCCTCCACCAGATCGAGCAGGCCGTGTTGCATTATGCCCTTAAGGCCCGCGAAAACAAGATCACCATCGACGACATGAGCGGTGGTACCTTCACCATCACCAACGGGGGCGTCTTCGGCTCCATGCTTTCTACCCCCATCCTCAACCCGCCCCAAGCGGCCATTCTCGGCATGCACAACATCGTGCAGCGCCCGGTTGCCGTCGATGGCGAGGTCAAAATCCGCCCGGTGATGTACGTGGCCCTCTCCTACGACCACCGCATCATCGACGGCAAAGAAGCCGTCAGCTTCCTCTTCCGCATCAAAGAGCTGATCGAAGACCCCGCCCGGATGCTGTTGGGGGTATAGCCTTGCCTCTGGCAAATGGTATGAACACGTCCCGGATTGGCCTAGGCCGGTCCGGGACGTTTGCTATCAAAAGGATAGACATGGTCCCTGCGAAACCCGCCGAGGCATTAAAATCTAGGGTAGCGCCCCCACCGAAATCCGCCGGAGGCTGACCTATTTGCTGGCGGCTAAAACCAAAAAGGAAAAACCAGCGCTGCCCAGGTCGAAGTGGCCCCCTTTAAGTCAACCCCGCTGGCGAGCTAGGGTAATTGACTGAAAGTCAACCTACTCTCTGCTCCCTGCCCCCTACTCGCCGTAATGGGTCCACCCTCTTTTTCCTGGTCGGAATATTGGGAAATGAGGGGAGGTGGTGTAAACTGCAAGGAACTGCTGGTCGGGACGAAGCCTCAGGCAGGTTTTTTCGACGAGAAACCAGCGGTCGATTGTGCCAAAAGAAAAATACGATATGAAACGACTGGAAAACAAAGTTGCGATCATTACCGGCGGTGCCGGGGGCATTGGTAAGGTCACGGCCGAGACCTTTGCCCGCGAGGGGGCCAAGGTGGTGATTTGGGATGTAAACGAGGAGGCGGGGGCCGCCACGGCTCGGGAGATCGAAGCCGCTGGGGGCGTAGCTCGCTTTGCCCGCGTCAACACCAGCGACCTGGCGGTGGTGGAAGCCGCGGCCCAAGCCGTGCAGGACGAATTCGGGCAGATCGACATCCTCATCAACAATGCCGGCATTACCCGCGATGCTTCATTGCTCAAAATGACCTCTGAACAGTGGGACCAGGTCATCTCCGTCAACCTTACCGGCGTCTTCAACTGTACCAAAGCGGTAGCGCCCTTCATGATCGAGCGCAGCTACGGCCGGGTCATCAGCGCCTCTTCGGTCGTGGGCCTCTACGGCAACTTTGGCCAGACCAACTACGTGGCCACCAAGGCCGGACTGATCGGCATGACCAAGACCTGGGCCCGCGAGCTCGGCCGCAAAGGCATCACCGCCAATGCCGTCGCCCCGGGTTTCATCGCCACCGAGATGATCGAGACCATCCCCGAAAAGGTGATCGAGACGGTAAAAGGCAAAACGCCCCTCGGTCGCTTCGGCAAGCCCGAAGAGATCGCCCACGCCTACCTCTTCCTCGCTTCGGATGAAGCCGCTTTCATCAACGGGCATACCCTGAGCGTGGATGGGGGGATTTCATTGTAAGTCAACGCAGAGGGCGCAAAGGTATCGCAGAGGGCGCGGAGGAATGGGTCGTTCTGTCTCTGATCGTTTAATCGCTGATCGCTCCCTCTCATTTCTCATCTCTCACCTCTTTTCTCTAGACAAAAAAATGCGCAACGCCATCATCCTCTCCACCGGCATGTACGTGCCGGAGCTGCTGCTCCCCAATAGCTACTTCGATGAGCAGCTGGGCATCAACGTGAGCAGCTGGCTGGAGGAGAGCGCCAATATCTACCAGCGGCATTGGTGCCGCGAAAACGAATCGACTGCGGACCTCTGTGTGGCGGCGGCGGAGCAGGCGCTGGAACGGGCCGACCTGGGCCCCGAGGCCCTGGACCTGATCATCATCGCCACCGACACACCGGAATTTGTCTCGCCGGCCACGGCCTCGGTGGTGCAGCATCGCCTCGGCGCCAAAAACGCCGGCACCTTCGACCTGAACACCGCCTGCGCCGGCTTCGTCACCGGGGTTGACATCGCGGCCACCTACCTGCGGGCGCAGCCGCGTTACCGCCACATCCTGGTGATCGGGGCCTATGCCATGAGCAAGTACCTCAACCAGGCCGACAAGAAGACCGTCACCCTCTTCGCCGATGGAGCCGGGGCCATGATCCTCGCCGCCAAGGAAGAAGCAGGTGACCAGGGCTACCTGGCCAGCAACCTCAGCGCCCAGGGCCAATACTTCGACGGCATGGGCATCTATGCGGGGGGGACGCATCAGCCGGTAGATGAGGCAGCCCTCGCCAACCACGACCATCAGCTGAAATTTGTTTACAAATTTCCCCCTGACCTCAACCAGGTCGAATGGACGCGCATGATCCACGAGCTGAGCGCGCAGAGCGGCGTGACTCCCGAGGCGGTAGACCATTACTTCATCACCCAGATCAACGTGAACAGCATCCGCGCTACCATGGACGGACTGGGCTTGCCGCAAGCGCGGGCCCACACCATCATGGATCGTTTTGGCTATACCGGATCGGCGTGTATCCCGATGGCTTTGCACGATGCCATTGAGCGAGGCACGGTCCGGCGGGGAGAGGGGCTGTTTTTGGTCGGATCGGGGGGCGGGCTATCGTTTGCCAGTGCGGCCTTCCGCTATTAAGAAGGAAGAAGGGAGGCAGGGTTCACCGAGCATAC
>CAZIVQ010000433.1:0-4718 GCA_964542415.1 uncultured Bacteroidia bacterium
GTCCTCTGTGAAATCTCTCCCGGTTTCTCCGGGATCCAAGATCCGTGCTCTTTGTGGTAAAACCTGGAGAATGGGGCATCCTTAATGGCCTTGCTGCCAAAGCTCGATCAGGGCCTCGGCGGCCTGCACGGGTGAGCGCTCTTGCCGGGCGACGGCGGCTTCAAGTTGGGAGAGCTGCGCCTGCACCTGTGGCGAGGCGTAGAAAGCCTCCGTGAGCCGTTGAGAGATGGTCTCTTGCATCCAGTGGATGGCCTGGGCCCGGCGCTTTTGGTCCCAGAAGCCATTGGCCTGTACCTGCTCGCGGTAGCCTAGCAGCCCATCCCAGACCTTGTCCAGGCCGGTCTTCTCCTGGGCCGAGCAGAGCCATACCGGTGGCGCCCATCCCGAGGACGCCGCCGGAAATAAGCGTAGCGCTTGGGAGAGCCCCGCTTTGGCAGTTCGGGCTTTGGGCAAAAAGGTCCCATCCGATTTGTTGATGATCAAGCCATCGGCCATCTCCATGATGCCTTTTTTGATGCCCTGTAGCTCGTCCCCGGCATTGGGAAGCATAAGCAGCAGAAAGAAATCGACCATAGAATGGACTGCCGTCTCCGATTGGCCTACCCCCACCGTCTCGACCAGAATGACCTCGAAGCCTGCCGCCTCACAAAGCAGCATGCTTTCCCGGGTTCTGCGGGCCACCCCGCCCAGGGAACCACCGGTAGGAGAGGGCCTGATATAGGCCAGGGGATCATGCGAGAGGGATTCCATGCGGGTCTTGTCTCCCAGAATACTGCCCCGGTTGAGGCTGCTGCTAGGGTCTACCGCCAACACCGCCACTTTTTTGCCCAGGCCGGTAAGCATGCTGCCGAAGACATCGATCAAGGTGCTCTTGCCCACGCCCGGCACCCCTGTGATGCCGATGCGAAAAGCGTTTCCGGTATGAGGCATGCACTGATCTACTACCCCCCGAGCGAGGGCAGCATCACTGGACAGCGAACTTTCGGTGAGGGTGATGGCCCGGCTGAGGATCATGCGGTTGCCTTGCCGGATGCCATCGACATAAGCTTGGAGGGGAAGTCGTTTGGGTTGGCGCACAAGCAGAAAAAGTGAGCTGAAAGAATGAGAAAGCGCAGGTCACGCCTGAAAAAAGTAGGCTTGTTTCAGGGCGAAGCGCGGACATAGGTCTGGCGAACGATCCCGTGGCGGCCTTGGATGCCCAAAATCAGGGTGTCGGCTTGCTGCTCGAGGATCTGGTAGCGGTAATGGGTGTCACGTTGGGTTTCTGGCACCGCTTGGCCATTCTGGTAGTGATAGACCAGGGCCAGGCGGTCCTGGTCCTGGTGCAGGTACCAGCGTCCGGCCCCATGGTTTTCTGGATCAAAGGTCCTGAAGACGCCTTCTTCACCCAAGACCAGGTATTGGGTTTGAACGGGGCCTTTCCTCAGGGTTTGACCTCCCTGGTAGGGGTCGTACGTTTGGGCCAGACGCCAGGTCGCGGGGGTATCGGCCGGGGTGGGCAGCATGCGGGCTGAGGCTGCACGCGTACCCAAGGCAGCCGGCAAGCCGGACCGGCAGCCAGACTGAAAGAGCGAAAGGAACAACAAAGCTGGCAGCAGCCAACAGAAGCGCTTCATAGCAAAGTTTTGGTTGAAATTAATTATGTTTCCGCACAATTCCATTTTCTCCCGGGTATTATCTGGCAAACCAGAACCGGGCCAGGCTTTTCTCCTAGACAACGTCCAGATATGCGCATCTTATATATCCATGGCCTCGATAGCCGCCCCAGTGTATTCCGGTTGAGCGAGTTGGAAAAGCGGGGGCATCAGGTAGGGGCCCTACATTTCGATTATATGAATCATCCCGGTCCTTACCAGCGGCTTTGCCAGTACGCCACAGGTTGGCGTCCTACCTTTATCGTAGGCAGCTCACTGGGAGGCTTGCTGGGCTTTTGGCTGGGAGAAGAATTAGGCGTACCCACTTTACTGTTTAACCCGGCGGTGTTCGTTGCGCCCGCAGAAGCCGGTATTGAGGTTCCCACGCGCCGGGTCTGCCCCCGCCGCTATGTACTGATCGGGGCAGAAGACGAGCGGGTGGACCCAGAGCAAAACTGGCGCTTCTTTCAGCGACCAGAAAACCAGGCCCCGCACCAGCGAGTAATCAAGCAACAAGGGCTGGGGCACGAAATAGACGAAGCTACTTTTGGAGAAGCGATAGGCTGGGCGGGACTTTGATGCTGCCAGGCAGCAAATTTTTTCCCAAATTGTACTTTGTTTCATTACCCCAACCCTGCACCATGGTCGAGCTTATTGGAGAAATGTTGAAATATTCCATACCAGCCATTCTGGTATTGGTCACCGCGAAGCTGGTGCTGGACGGCAAGCGTGCCGAACGCGAGCAGGAGTCCCAGCTGTTGCTGAAACAGGAGATGGTCAAGCAGCACCTGCCGCTGCGGCTATCGGCTTACGAGCGGCTCGTCCTTTTTCTGGAAAGAATCAGTCCCGAGCAATTGCTCATGCGCATCCCTCCCCAAAACCTCCGGGCGGGAGAGTTTCGCCGGGCCCTGACGGCAGAAATCCGGGCGGAGTATGAGCACAACCTCGCGCAGCAGATCTATGTAAGCCCCCAGGGTTGGCAGGCGCTGGTGCAGGCCAAAGAAGCCATTCTAACCCTGATCCACGAAGCCCAGGAAGGCCTGGAGGAAGGGGCTCCTGCGCAAGAACTCGGTCAGCGTATCATTGCGGTTTATACGGATAAAAAACAGTTCCCTTCACAGCAGGCCATTTTGGTGCTAAAGAGAGATCTTCAGGTGCTGTTTGCAGATTAGTTCATCTCGCCAAACAATTTTTGTTAGAAGTGGCTGCTAACGTCAAACACATAGTAAAAATTTAATACCACTGGTAACTCCCGCTTTACATTGGCATAACATAGGGCGGTCGCAATATGACTTCGATTTGTGTATTAAATTTTTTCCGAAATATCTGGAAAAGGCGCAATTCGCCCCTCGTCTGTCTAGCTAGCTGAAATTGAGCTTATTAACAACGTTAGGATCAGAAGGTACTTAAGAAGCAGGCGAAAATTCTCTGCCTCTATTCAAGTAATTCTCAGGGATTTACGTGTAAGGCGCTAAGGGACAGTTCGTTAGGTGTCAGATGGATTCCTGTAAAAATTGCCTTTCTGTCAAGTTTTTTTTTTACCTTTTTTTCCCCATTTTTAATCTCACGGTCAGAGGCTGCTGCAATATCCTAGCTCTTTCCGGGTTAATCATACAAACAGTTTTAGTATCGTGCGGATGACAACGAATTACGTTGACATATGGAATGATTGTCTAGAAATTATCCGGGAGCAGATTGCTCCCCAAAGCTTCGACACTTGGTTTTCTCCCATTACTCCGGTAAAGATCGAGAAGCAGGTGCTCACCATTGAGGTGCCCAGTCAATTCTTTTACGAATGGTTGGAAGAGCACTATGTCAGCTTACTCAAGCAGGCGATCAGCCAGACCTTGGGGCCAGAGGGTAGACTAGAGTATTCCATTGTTATCGACAACAACCTCAACAATGGCTCTGCTACCGTGCGGATGCCAACCGCTTCTCATCATACCAAAGCGGCGACTAACTTCAATCCCCAGCTCAATGCCAACCGGCCCGTTCCCAATCCGTTTGTGATCCCTGGGATTCGGAAGTTTGAGGTGGATGCGAACCTGAATGCCAACGCTACCTTCGACAACTTTATCGAAGGAGACTGCAACCGCCTGGCTCGGGCTGCGGGCTATGCGGTGGCCCAGAAGCCTGGTATGACTGCCTACAACCCCCTCTTTGTGTTTGCCGGCACGGGTCTGGGCAAGACCCACCTGCTCCAAGCCATCGGCAACCAGATCAAAGAGAATTCCCCCCGGCGGGCTGTGCTTTATGTCTCCTCCGAGCGCTTCATGAACCAATTTGTCGAAGCCGTGCGCAAGGGCACCATCAACGACTTTATGAATTTCTACCAGATGATCGATGTCTTGCTGGTAGATGACATCCAGTTTCTGGCAGGCAAAGAAAAGACGCAAAACAATTTCTTCCACGTCTTCAACCACCTGCGGCAATCGGGTAAACAGATCGTGCTGGCCTCCGATCGCTCCCCCAACGAGATGGAGGGCATGGAAGAGCGCTTGCTCTCGCGCTTCAAGTGGGGCCTCACCGCCAACCTCGACGTGCCGGACTACACCACCCGCAAGGAAATCCTCAAAAGCAAGATGTATCAAAACGGCATTGAGCTGATCGAGGAGGTGGTGGAATTTATTGCTCATAACATTACGACCAACATCCGGGAGCTGGAAGGGGCCCTGATCAGCTTGCTGGCCCAAAGCTCGCTCAACCGCCGGGAGGTGGACCTGGCTCTGGCCAAGTCGATGCTGCAAAAGTTTGTCGATAGCGTGAGCCGGGAGATCACCATCGAGTCGATTCAGCAAATCGTGGGGGAGCACCTCGACATTGAGGTGGAACTCATGAAGGCCAAGACCCGCAAGCGGGCCATCGTGCAAGCGCGGCAAATCGCCATGTACTTTGCCAAGGAAATGACCCGGCACTCGCTCAAGTCGATCGGGCTGCATTTTGGCGGGCGGGATCATTCTACGGTGATTCACGCCGTTCAGACCGTCAATGACCTGATTGCCACGGACAAGTTCTTCAAACAAAGCGTAGGCGAGATTCGCAAACGCATTTCGATGGAAGTAGGGTAGGGGAGCCTTCCCGCCC
>CAZIVQ010000434.1:0-4684 GCA_964542415.1 uncultured Bacteroidia bacterium
GTCCTGCGATTGGCAGGCCAATAGGAACAGGAGGGCAAAGACGGCAATCAAGCGTAAGGGCATGCTTTTTAGGGTTGAATGTGGCGACCAAGCTACGCAAAAATAGGCACAATCTTCAAGCCACCCTTGCCGCAATGATCAACCCCAGCCCTACCAGAAAACTCAAAAACATCAGGTAGAGCAGGGGTTTGGTACCTTTGGGGGCCCCGGCAAATTCTTTCCAGATAAATACCCCCCAAGCCGCCGCCACCATCGTCGCGCCTTGGCCCAGGCCATAAGAAATGGCAAAACCGGCTTTTTCTGAAGCAATCAGGCTGAAAGACATGCCGATGCACCAAATGATGCCTCCCAGCAGGCCGATGAGGTGGAGGCGGGGGCTGCCCAGCCGGAAATAATCGGCATAGCTGACGGCTTCCCCCTGAAACGGCCGCCGCATGAAGAAGGTATTCCAGAGGAAATTCGAAGCCAACAGCCCCAGCGAAAACACAAACACGGCGCTGTAAGGGGTAAACATCCCCGCTTCGGGGGCACTGAAATTGGTGGTGGTGGCCGCCGCTACAAAGCGAAAAAAGAAGCCCATCAGCACCCCGCCCACTAGCGAGAGGACGATGCCGCGTACCGGGGTGGTCTGCTGCCCGGCCGAAAGGCGGCGGTAGGCCAGCGCATCCAGCACGATGGCCCCGGTCACCAGGGCTACGCCTGTAAAGAGCAGCCAAGCGTCGCCCACCGGGTCAGCCAGGTAGTTGACGATCACCCCCAGCACCAGGGCCAGCCCGATGCCGATGGGAAAGGCCACGGCCATGCCCGCGATGTCGATCGCCGCCACGATGAGCAAGTTGGCCAGGTTGAAAATCACCCCGCCCAGAAAAGCGGAAGCATAGCTGTCGGAGCTCGCTTGTCCGAGGTCCACCAAAAAGGGCCTTCCTGCCTCGCCCCCACTCCCCAGCGTCAGCCCGAAGAGCAGCGACAGCAGCACCACGCCCAGGGCGTAGTCCCAATAAAACAGCGGAAAGGGCCAGTCCTTGGTCGCCAACTTTTGGGTGTTGGCCCAAGAACCCCAGCAAAGCATGGTGACCACGCAGAGCAGCACGGCGACGGCGTAAGAAGCAGGAAAATACATGGCGCAAGGGTAGCAGTAAATAAATCAACCTGAAGGTAGCTGCCCCATCCAGAAAAGCTGTCCTGTAGGAGGGGGTAATCGCTGCTTTGCTTTTCCCTAGGCGTGCGTGGTCTAGGATGCGATGCCTTGCTTCCACCGATTACAAATCTCCGCAGGAGATGAGCAGCGAGGCGGGTGCCGCTCATGAGCAAAGCAGCAGGGGAACAGCCCAGAGCTAAAAATTATGATGCAAGCTAAGCTGAAGCTGCGCTTTCTGCCAGTTGGCAGTAGTCTGTAGCATACATCCGACCTGCGCCCTCAGTTCATCGGACAAACCATAGCCCAAGGCCCCATACGTACGGTTGCGGTCGAAGAGGGCTACCGTTCTGCCCCTGCCAATGTCTGTCTGCCCATTGATAAAGATTTCGTTATACAGCGCCAGGTACAAGCCCCCTTGGTTCAGTTCCTTCTGGGTGAGGAGCACGTTCACAAAGAGGTTGTACCGATAGCGAGTACGGAAGTCCTGCCCCGCCACCCAGCGCTGTTCGTAGCGAAACCGGTGGTTGAGCCGTAGCCTTTTGCTCACCCGATGGGGCAGAAGCGCCTCCTGGTAGATACGATTTTCATGGAAGGTGTCGGAGCTTTCGCCAAACTCCCCGGTCGTAATGCTGGCATACCCGAGGGTGAGCAACGCCTCAGCGTTTCGGGGGCGGTAAGTAAACCCCGTACGCAGCAGCATTTGCTCCAGGTCGCTGGTTCCGACATTCCAAAAGCGAAACTGGTAGTCACCCTGTAAGCCAAAGCGGCTGTCACCGAATTTTTTGGTAACGAAATACATGTACCAGATGCCGAGCTGGTCTTCGTCGATTTGTTGCGCCCTGGCACCGCCCCACATAAGCAAAGAAAGCCCCAGGATCATCAGTTTTTTCATGGCGTTTTTTTTAGAGAAAAATATGGAGCGTACGAAGCGTGCGTTTTTTTTTTGCAATACGGCCCCCGCGCTCCTGTAGTGAGCCTGTCGAACTATGTTGAAGGGTTAAGTAGCGCGCAGCGGGGAAGAAAATCGGTATTTCTCTGGGGCTTCCTGATTGGTTGCACGCAGAGGTTAGGGAGAGCGCAGAGGGGGAGAAAATCTGTATTTCTCTGCGTCCTCTTTCCCCTCTGCGTGCCTCAAAAACGGAGACCTCCGCGTGCCGAATAAAAACGCTCGCCATCCCCTCACGGCTCATAGCCAAGCTCATTTCCCCTTGATCAACTTCTTCAGCTGCCCGGCATAGGCTTGCAGCAGCTTATTCACCCGGCGCAGGTCAGCCACCAGGGCAGGGTAGTCGGGGTAGCGCTGCTGGATTTCCTGGGGGCTGTGGTCCTGGTTTTCCGGCTTTTCCAGCTCGGCGGCGTACCAGCGGCGGAACTTCGCCTGGTAGGTGGTCAAGTGCGGGCGCAGGCCTTGGTTGAGGATTTCGGTGGTGAGGCCGATCAGCGCCTCGGTAGCGTCGTGCTGCTGCAGGTATTGCCCGGGCACGTTCTTGATCTCCTCCCGGATGATGCCGAAGAGCGTGTACCAGGAATCATAGACCTCCTTGATCACGTCCTTGTCCTCCTCAAAGTCCAGGGCCGCCTTGCGGGTGACGAGTTCGAGGTAGATGCGGTTGGCGATGTAGAGGTTTTCGACGTTGCGCTTGACCTTGAAGGAGACCTTGTTGCTGCTGCCAAAGTCCACGCTCAGGTCCTCCACCCGGTAGCTTTGCCGCCCCTTGAAGCGCCACCAGATGAAGAGGCCGGTCCCGAGCCCGAGCAACAGCAGATACCAAAGCCAATTTTCCGGTAGAATAAGCTCGGCGAGGAGGAGGGAAGGGTATGACATGGCAAAGGAATGGTTAGTGGGGGAAAGATAGATAAAAATGAGAGGAAAGTGCAAGGTGACGCGGGAGGTCTTGACCAGGTAGCTGGATAGGGAGGGATAAAATCCTCCGCGATCCTGAGCAGCTAGGGGTTTTAACCCGCTCGCTGCTCAGGATCGTTCGCTACCTTTGCTGGGCCGGATTTCTGGAAAAAGGGTTGGCAAAGCGCGCAATCCGGCCCCGGTCTCCCCCCAATCCCTCATCAAGCCCCAAAATGACAAAAGTCCGGGTTTTGATTGTGGCAGGGAATGCCTAATTTTGTTGTCCATGTTCCCCACTGCTTCCTGCCTATGCCACCCATCATCGAACGCATCCAAGCCCTGCTCAACCTCCCGGTCTTCGAGCCCGCGCCCGTGCGCCCCCACGACCCCCTCGGCGGCCTGATGGCCTACAAAACCGACACCCCTAAGTACCAGCTCGACGGCGAGCGCCTCATCGGCCTAAACCTCGCCAAGACCGGCCTCACCGATGCCCTGTGGACGGAGTTGGTGGCCCTGGAGGGCTTTGTGCCGGAGGATGTAAGGGGGCTGAATGTGAGTGAGAATCAGCTCCGCCACCTGGACCTGTCCGGCATGACAGGCCTGCAGCGCTTGAATGCGAGCGACAATACGGAGCTGAGCAGCCTCAAGCTACCTGGTTCGCTCCCGGATCTGGAAGAGCTCGATCTCAGCGCCTGCCAATTGCGTGAACTTGTCCTGCCAGCAGGCTCCCATAAGCTCCGGCGCGTTTTGCTAAATGATAACAAGCTGGAGGCCATCGACTGGGGCGACCGCTTACCGGCCTTGCGGCAGCTGGATCTGCGCAAAACCCCCCTCAAGGAGCTTCCCGCTAGCCTGGGTTATTCGGAGGCGCTTCAGTACCTTTTCTTGGGCAAAACCGCTATCCAAAACCTGCCTAAAGAAGTTATCCCCGGTGGGGATCGGGCCAACGCCGCCGAAAGCGTGCTGGCCTACCTGCAAACCTTGCAGACACAGGAGAAGATTCCGCTGCGCGAGGCCAAGCTGATCCTGGTGGGCAATGGCGAGGTAGGCAAAAGCTCTATCCGCATCCGGCTCAAGGACAAAGAAGCACCCCTGCCTTTGCCTCATGAGCGCACCGAGACCCTCGACATTGAGCGCCTGGACCTGAAAGGCCTGCCGCCCGAGCTGACGCAACTGGAGGAGCCTATCGACTTTCAGTTGCATATCTGGGACTTTGGCGGACAAGGCAAGCACCGCGAAATCCAGCAACTCTTTTGCAGCCGCAAGTCCTTGTACCTCTTTGTGACCGCCTGCGACGACCTGCCCAGCAAAGACGACTACGTCGGCTTTCACTACTGGCTGAGCATGGTCAATGCCTACAGCTATGATGAGGACGACAAAAAGCACAGCCCTGTCATCCATGTGGTCAACAAAACTGACCTCGACCCCCACCCGGTCGATCAGCGGGTGCTGCGCGACTTGTTTCCCAACCTCTATCCCGAGTTCGTGGCCATCAGTTGCGAGACCCTGGACAAGTTTGAGGACCTGGAACAGGCGATCCAAAAAGCGCTGCCCGGGATCAGCCCCGAGCTTTTCACCGACGGCTACCCGCAGAACTGGATGGCGGTCAAGGCCGAGCTGGAGGCTCGGCAAAGCGAGCACTACCTCGACATGGCCGAGTACCTCGACATCTGCCAAAAGCAGGAGATCGACGAGCGCGATGC
>CAZIVQ010000435.1:0-4682 GCA_964542415.1 uncultured Bacteroidia bacterium
CTAATCACAGGTTGTCGCCGGAAAAGGGTTTATAGGAAAGCCCTGGTCATAGAGCAGCCCGCTTGCCACCAAAGCGATTTTTTCACTAACATTGCATGGATCCCCCCTGGGAGCATGCCTTTCCCCTGACGGATTTCCAACTCCCAGCCACAAAGCCTTTCTTTGAGGCACCCTTTTTCTGTTCACCCCAATCCATGATCGCCATGTCGTTTTCTCCCCTGGATATCTTCACTGAGGCTTTGCCTTTTGCGCGTTTTATCGTTGCGGTATTTGTTGGAATTTTATTTATCCAATCCGGCCTGGACAAGGTCTTCGATTGGAAAGGCAACCTATCCTGGCTTAATGACCACTTTTCGCAGTCGCCCCTGGCCCGGGTAGTGCCGCTTATGCTGGGTACTGTGACCGTGGTTGAATGCTTAGCGGGTTTTGTTTCGGTAGCCGGGGCGATCGGCTTCCTATTTACCGGCGATCCTCGTTTGGCCATGATCGGGGCCCAATTGGCTGCCCTGGGGCTTACCATGCTGTTTTTTGGGCAGCGAGTAGCCAAAGACTATGCGGGAGCCGCTTCGCTCGTGCCTTACTTTTTGTTGGCCGTTGCCGGGGTCTTGCTCAACAGCAATTTGTGGGGGTAGAATGGGGCAAATAGTCCACAGGGTGTTTTTTGCTCCGGCCATGAGCAGCGAGGGGTTTAACCTCGCTGCTCATGGCCAGCGTTTCTCCCACGAAGCCTGGCGCCAACCTCTACATCTATTTCCCCCAGAACATGCACATTCTGCTCGCTCCTGACAAGTTCAAAGGGGCCCTCAGTGCCGACGGCGTATGCCAGGCCATGGCTAAAGGCGTTCGGCGGGCGTTTCCAGATGTCCGGATCACCTCCTTTCCCCTAGCCGATGGGGGAGAGGGCAGCGCCGAAATCTTCTGCTTGCACACCCACGGTCACAAGCAGTCGCTTACGGTTTCTGGTCCGCTGGGACAGCCCGTGACGGCTACCTACAGCCTCTCCGGCGATGGCAAGACCGCTTTTGTAGAAATGGCCCAGGCTTCAGGGTTGGCGCTGCTGCCCGAGGCCGCTCGCGACCCCATGCGAACCTCCACTTTGGGCACGGGTGAGCTGATCCGAGACGCGATGGAAAAAGGCGCTACGCGGCTGCTGCTTGGCATCGGCGGCAGTGCCACCAACGATGCGGGCATGGGCATGGCCGCCGCCTTGGGCTACGAATTTCTCGATGCGGAGGGGCAGGTGCTGCAGCCGGTCGGGGCTGCCCTCGAACAGCTAGCCGAGATCCGTCGCCGAGCCGAGGCTCCCGACCTGAGCGGGCTACAAGTGGAAGTCGCCTGCGACGTGACCAATCCCCTCTACGGCCCGCAAGGGGCCGCGGAGGTCTACGCCCCCCAAAAAGGGGCCGATGCAGCGGCGGTGGCGCGGCTTGATGCGGGCCTGCGGCAGTTTGCTGGGGTGGTGGCGCAGTGGCAGGGAAAGGATGTGGCTTCCACCCCCGGCGCAGGCGCGGCTGGGGGACTGGGCTTTGGGGCGCTGGTTTTTCTGCAAGCCGAGCTACGCTCTGGCATTGAGCTGCTGATGCAGGCCACCCAGTTTGAGCAAGCCTTGGTCGGCGTAGACCTCGTGCTCACCGGCGAAGGCAAAATGGACGAACAAACCTTGCAAGGGAAGGTGGTCTGCGGGGTGGCCCGGGCCGCGCGTAAGGCAGGCATTCCCGTGGCGGCGCTCTGCGGCACCCAAGCGGCTTCCCCTGCGGTGATTGAGCAATTGGGACTGGCTTTCGCCGCCTCGATTCTGGACCGGCCGCAAGATTTGGAGACGGCCATGGCCGCTACCGCTGCGGGCCTGGAGAAGTTGGCTTTTTCGGTAGGGAAATTGTTTTTTGCCGGGCATTAACAAGATGCCTTGCCGGAGGGTTATGCAGGTAGAATAGCAGGAAGAATAGCCAGATTTTTTTACCTTCGTCTGGCTTCTGCCTCCGGGTATTGGCCTGGCTTTAGGAACCGATAACTTGATTTACCATGAAGAATTACCTTTTCCTTTTTGCGTTTTTGTTTCTCTTGGCGGCTTGCCAGTCGGGAGAGCAAGAAGGCAACGATCAAGTCGCAGCTATGACTGAGTCAGTCATGGCTGTGCATGATGAAGTGATGCCGATGATGGGTGAAATGAACCAGATGAGCCAGCAGCTCAAAGCCCAAGCAGAAGCAGCTAATGACCCTGAAGCGGCACAAGCCGCCAAAGAAGCGGCCATGGCTCTCGACCAAGCTTCAGAAGGCATGATGGCCTGGATGCGGCAGTACGAGCCGGTAGCCCCCGGCATGGAGGAAGCCCAAGCGGTTGCCTACCTGGAAGAGCAACAAAAGAAGGTCGATCAGGTTAAAACTGATATGCTCAGTAGCATCGAACAAGCAAAAACCATCCTGAATGAAACGCCTGAAAAATAGCTGGATTCTTCTTCTGGCCTTGGCCCTCGGATTTGGTGCTTGCCAGGAAAAAGGCCCTCAAACATTGCCGATCCTCGGGTTCAAAACGGTAGATACACAAGGCGATACGGTTTATCATCAAATTCCGTCTTTCGGCTTTGTCGACCAGGACAGCAATTTCATCACCGAGGCGGTGACCGAGGGTAAGGTGTCGGTGGTGGATTTTTTCTTCACCTCCTGTCCCGATATTTGCCCCAAAATGAAGCAGCAGATGATTCGCCTGCACGACGAGTTCATGGATGAAGACCGGGTGGTGCTGTTGTCGCACACCATCGACCCGACCCACGACACGGTAGGGGTTTTGCGCGATTTCGCCGAAGCCCTTGGCATTGAGTCGCACAAATGGCACATGTTCACCGGCACCAAGGACAGCCTCTACGCCATGGCTAAGCATTACATGATCAGTGCCGCCGAAAGTGAAACCGCCGCCGGGGCTTTATCCACAGCGGAAAATTTGTGCTCATCGATCAGCAGGGGCGGGTGCGCGGCTACTACGAAGGCACCGACCCGGCCGAGGTCGACCAACTGATCCAAGACATTCCCAAACTACTCGATGCGCAAAGTCCTTAATGCCCGTAATTTGCTGATGTTTGGCTGGCCGGTGCTGCTCATCGGCCTGCTGTTTCTCATGAAAGACCAGTTTTTTGGGGTAGAAGCTAGTGCGGGCCGCAAGCTTTACGAGCAGCACTGTGCCAGTTGTCACATGGAGGAGGGGCAGGGCTTGCGCGCGCTCATTCCACCGGTCGCCGGGGCTGATTATGTCGCTGAGCAAGACGTGGCTACCCTGGCTTGCCTCATCCGCTATGGCATGAAAGGCCCGATCGTGGTCAATGGCCAACCCTACAACCAAGCCATGCCTGGCGTAGCTTCGCTGACCCCTGCTGAGATCAACAGCTTGATCAATTACTTGCGTCGCGGTTGGGGGGAGAATGGACCCGTGGTCAAATATGGGGAAGTAGAAGCGGCTTTGGACAGCTGCGAGCAGGCAGTAGGGGATAGGCAGAAATAAGGAAATTCTCCCTCCAAAACTGCTGCATCTCACCCGCAGAATGCCTATCTTTTGGATTGAATGCGCCCGACCAATCGCCTTTTTTCTCACGCAAAGGCGCAGAGCCGCAAAGGAAAAGCCTTATGGTCAACGTTTTAGGTTGGCCTACTCTGAGTAGAAAAGGAAAACTTATTTTCGAGCGTTCCTTAATGATCTGCACCCTGTTCCCTGCCCACTGTTCACTGTCCACTGCCCACTGTTCACTGCCCACTATTCACTGCCCACTGTTCACTGCCCACTGTTCACTGTTCACTGTCCACTGAAACCTGCCCCATGACCTACGAAACCTTTATCCTCGAATACCACGACCACATCGCCCACGTCCATTTCAACCGTCCGGACAAGGCCAACGCCCTCAATGGCCAAGCCTGGGAAGAGTTAAAAACCCTGTTTCAGGCCTTGGACCAGGAAGAAGAGGCCCGGGTGGTGGTGCTCAGCGGCAACGGCAAGCATTTTTGTGCGGGCATCGACCTGAGCTTGTTGCTCGAATTGGGGCAGCAGACCCAAGAGAGCTGCGAGGGGCGCCGCCGCGAGAAGCTGCGGCAGCACGTCCTGCACCTGCAAAGCTGCATCGACGCCATTGAGCGCTGTCGGAAGCCGGTGCTGGCGGCTATCCACGGCGGCTGCATTGGTGGTGGGGTCGACATCGTCGCCGCCTGCGACATGCGCTATTGCACCGAAGATGCTTACTTCACGGTGAAAGAAGTGGACATGGGTATGGTGGCTGACTTGGGCACTTTGCAGCGCCTGCCCAAGATCATTCCCGACGGCATGGCCCGGGAAATGGCCTATACCGGACGCAAAGTCCACGGCCCCGAAGCCCTGCGCATCGGCCTGGTTAACCAGACCTTCGCCGACCGGCCCGACCTGATCGACGGGGTGATGCAACTCGCGGCGCAGATTGCGCACAAGTCGCCTTTGGCCGTGCGGGGCACCAAGGAGATGCTCCTTCATGCCCGCGACCATTCCGTCGCCGAGGGCCTTACCTACATCGCCACCTGGAACGCCGCCACCATCCTTTCTGAGGACCTTACCAAAGCTATGCAAGCCCAGATGACCAAACAGCCGCCGGTGTTTCGGGGGTGAGTGGGGGGAACCTGATTATTTGCACGCAGAGGTTAGGGAGAACGCAGAGGGGGAGAAAATCGGT
>CAZIVQ010000436.1:0-4649 GCA_964542415.1 uncultured Bacteroidia bacterium
TTTTGGGTTTTGGTTTTGGGTTTAATGCTGAGAAAAACTCCGTGACCTCCGTGAGATCTCTCCCGGTTTCTCCGGGATCTATGATTGGTGTTCTCCGTGGTGAAAAAGGGGAGTTTGGGGTTTTGGAAGCTATTCTCTCCGCGCCCTGCCGGTTTCACCGCCATCCATGATCCCTACCCCCTGTGGTAAAAAAGGCCACCCCAACGGATTGGAAGCAGCAGGAAACCAACGCCCCCCGTTCATTCTCCATGCTCCATGCTCTATGGTCCATATTCTCACCTATATAAAACGCTGGCAGGATTCTCACTAATCCTGCTTTTCTCTAACCCTGCCTGCGTTGTTTGCATGCCATTAACGCTGTCAGGGCAAAAGCAGGGGCGCTGAGTAGCCCTGACAGCGTCAACATATTCAGCTACTTAATAAGCGCGAAGCGCCTATCCCGACTGTACTCCATATTCTATCCTCCATCCTCCATACTCCCCCTCACCCCATCTTCCGGTAGGTAATCACCGATTGCTGCGCATCGTGGAAGAGGTCCCGGGCCACGGTTTGTAGGTCTTCAGCCTTGACCGCCTCAATAGCGCGGATGTAGGCAGGAAAAGGCGTTAGCTTCCCGAAGTCGAGCAGGTCTTTGGCCTGGCCGAGCATTTGTCCCAGGAGGTTTTCGTAGCCCAGGGTCAGCTGTCCGATAATTTGCTTTTTGGCTTGGCTGAGACGCAGGCTGCCCAGGGGTTTTTCTTGGAGTTCTTTCAGTTCTTTATGGACCAGGCGGCGCACCCGGTCGAGGTTGCCGGTTTCGCAGGCATAGTAAATGCCCCAGATGCCGCTGTCCTGGTAGGGTGCATAAAAGGAAAGAATGTTATAAGTGAGGCCATGGCGCTCGCGGATGTTGAGGTTGAGGCGGGTGTTCATGGCCGGGCCACCCAGGAGGTTGTTCAGCACCAGAAAAGGCACGTAGAGCTCTTTGCGCAGGGCGTAGGCCCGTCCGCCGATGATCTCGTGGGCTTGATCGGTGTCGATGTCTACTTCGAGGTGTCGCTCTTGCGGGCTCACCGGCTCCTGGCGCAGGAGGCTGCCGCCGGGCAGGTGGAGCGGGCGCAGGTACTTGTCGATGATGCGGTGAACCTCTTTTTCCGAGACATTGCCTACGATGCTGTAGACGACTTGTCCCTGGATGAAGGCCCGGCGCAGGTGCTCCCACAGCCGGTCTTGGGTGAAGTCCTTGATGCTGGTTTTGGTGCCGAGAATCGGATGCCCGAGGCCATGACGTGGAAAAATCAGTTCGTCGAAGTCTTCGAAGATCGCCTCGTCCGGCGAATTTCGGTACATGTCGATCTCCTCGAAGATCACCTGCTTCTCCTTGACGATTTCTTTTTCAGGAAAAATGGAGTTGAAGGTGATATCAGTCAGAAACTCGGTGGCCCGCTCGAAGTATTCGGCCACCACGGAGGCATACAGGCAGGTTTTTTCCTTGGTGGTGTAGGCATTGACATCGCCTCCGACTGACTCCAAATAATTGAGCACATGAAACGTTTTGCGTTTTGTCGTGCCTTTGAAGATCATGTGCTCAATGAAGTGAGCCATGCCCATCTCGCCGGTATGGTCATCGCGGCTACCAGCATTGATGACAAAGCCGCAGTGGACGGCCAAGGTGTAGGGAGCGTAGCGATAGGCAATTCGCAGGCCGTTGGGCAGTTCGATTATTTTGGTATCCATGGTAGAGGTACAGGAAAATCAGAGGCAAATACAGCATCTTGCACAGCATTTGCAAGCAAGGAACAGAGAAGCGCTTCCCGGTTTAATCTGGTCCGTAGCCACCTGAAATCATGGGGCTTTTCGTGACTGCCTGCGCGTTTGTGCAGGGATTATCCCTACCTTTGTGCCAACAAAAATCTTCAGAAAGAGCCAGCCTTTCCGGCAACGCAACCCCAGGCTTTTCAGGCTTCTTTTTTACCTTTCGAAACTAAAACGCAAATCGCAATATGAAGTTTTCTCCGATTCATCTGTTGGGTATCCTGCTGCTCACCCTCCTGGCTTCCGCTTGTACCGACCCCTGTGAAAACAAAGTAGACGAGGAGGTCGGAGATGAATTTTTCACCGTGACCTACCTCACGCCTGCTGGCGAAAATTACCTGGAGGAGGTGTACAACCCCGCCAACATCGTGGTCTTCCTGGACACCACCGGCGGTCAAAGCGCTTCGCCCCGCTTCGAGGCCATTCGCCCCGGCTACAACAACGGCAAATTTGGCCCCTTTTTCTTCACGGAACGCTTCGTGAGCCCGATCGACAATGGAGTAAACCAAGCCCTGCTGCTGGGCAAGCGCTTCAACTACGATTACTACATCAAAAAAGATACTTTCGGCATCGATACCCTAAAGGTATCCTTTCTGCTCGAAGCCGACGAATGCCACTTTTATTGGCGGGATATTTCCTATTCGGTCAATGGGATTCCGCTGATACAAAACTTTGGGCAGCAGCAAGCCGACATTGTTATCCGGGAGTAATACTTGAAGTCCGGGTCGGGCAGAAACCGGGAAATACCGTAGATTGGAGACAAATGATGCTAAAACCATACGTAATTTCTCGCGTATGCTTTGATTGCCCGCAGAAATGCGTATATTATTCCCGGCTTATAAAGTCTGTAATTCGGAAAAACTCACCTTCGCAAATATGTTTCTCATCGCTTCTTTTCACCGGCTGAAGTACCTGGGCGTGAGCCTGCTAGCCGCACTCCTGCTGAGTTTGTATGCCCCCGCCCTGTACGGACAGAGTTGTGTGGCTATCGAACGGGAACTGCAGGAATATTTCCTCGCCTATCATCCCGGAAATGACATCGACCTCGCCCGCATCGAAAAGGTGCGAGACCGCTGTCCCATGCCCACGGACAAGATCGAACTGATCTATCAGTACTTCTTGGCCATGCGGGCGATGAACCAAGCTGAAAGCGGCGACCGCTACGCTTACAGCGACGCCGCCCAGCACTACCGGGCGGCCAGCAGCTACTTTCCTTACCTGTTGCGGGCCGAGGCCACCGAAAGCCACTTTGTCGACCTCTTCTTCGAGCGAGCCGAAGGCCTCGAAGCTGCCCTTTACACCCAAGGCTATACTTTCAACCAAGCTGACACCTACGCCTATGGCACCTACGGCAGCAGCCGGGGCAGCGGGCAGCAACCAGCCCCTGAGCTGACTTGGGAAAAGAACAGTCCTTATCGCCACGAGGCTTCCCAACCTCATGCGCGCACCCGGGGCATGGATGCGCCCTCAGCGCCACCGGTTTTTGAAAAAAATCATCGCCAAGCCGGCCGCTATGTGTCCGGAGGTTCCACTCAAGGCAACGAACTGCTGCCGGTTACTTACGACCGGGCGGGGGAACGCTACGGGTACGTAGGCGACCTCCAGGCGCTCAATCCGGTGCGCTACCTGGAATTCCGCCGCCATCCCGCCATGGTTTCCAGCCAGGCTGTGACCGAGACGCCCGGTGGTGTCCGGGCCTACAGTGCCCCGGCCGAAACGGCCTATCGCCAGGCCCGCCCCGCGCCCACCGGCCGCTACCGTGGTGAGAGCGTACGCCTGGGTACGGGCAATGCCGAGCACCCGGCCTACGTAGAGACCTGGTACGACGAGCCCGAATCTACCCCCACCACCCGGGGGATGGAAAGCAGCAGCAACCAGCGCCGGGCTACCGGTATGCGAAGCACGGATATGCCCAGCGGCTTTACCCGCCCCAATCCGGCCTTGGCCAACCTCTGGACCTCCCTCAAAGGGGGGACGCCTATCCGGGCCGAGCCTACGGCCACGGCCACCATCGTCGACAAGGTAGAATTTGGGGAAAGTGTCACTCAACTGCCGGGCAGCCAGCCGGTGATCAAAGGCGGCCGCCCCTACGTGCCGGTGCAGCTCGGTAATGGAAAATCTGCCTGGGTAGAGACGACCGACATGGTCCGCGAGGGCCGCTTGGCGGTGCTCACCGGGCAGGAGCGGGGCTTCGCCTCGCTGTATGCCCGGGCCGACCGCAACGTTGTCCTCTTTGAAGCGGGCGAACTGGTCATCCTCGAAGACATGCGCGACGACTGGATTCGCATCGCCACCCGCAACAGTGCCAAGCGAGGCTGGATCAGCAGCATCGAGAACCTCACCATCGAAACAGGAGAAATCGAAATCGCCCGGCAGCTCGGCGAGGCCCTGGCTGACCCCAATGCCAGCAGCCGCCTACCCAAGTTGCAGGCCATTACCCGAGTACCCGGCTTCCGGGGGTACCAGCTCTCTGATTTGGTGCTACGCTACCTGCAAGCCGAAATGCGCTAGTGCTTGCGGAGTTAAAAAGGGACTGTTTGGCCGGATTGCCGGCTTTAGCGGCGGCAAAGCACGTAACTTGGCCCATTTCAGAAAATTATCACAACAAAAACCAGATGGGTCTCCATCTGGTTTTTGTTTTTCTGGCCATGACACGCAAGGTTGGCGGTGGCCATTTTTGCCTGTATCTTCCCTGCGCGTCTGCGCACCTACAGTTCCATTCTCACTCCTATTTCCTTGAAGCTTCGCTTCTTCCTTCCTTCCCTATTTCCAATTCCCCTTTTTTCACCACAGAGGTCAAGGAGTTTTTTAACGCAGAGGGCGCAGAGGTTTCGCAAAGGACGCGGAGGAGATGG
>CAZIVQ010000437.1:0-2187 GCA_964542415.1 uncultured Bacteroidia bacterium
CCCCGAACGCACATTCGAAGGGCCGTTGCGGGCGATGTAGTAGCGCCCGTCGCCGATGATGGCGATGCCGGGAAAGCTCACGTTGCGGTCGTTGCCCGTGGGGGTGCCGGAGCGAAAGTAGAAAGGATGGATGATGGTCCGGGTGATAAAGGCGTTGTTCAGCCCGTAAGGCCCGGTTTGTTTGTTGAGGTTGATGCGGTAGATGGCCGCCAGGGTAAAAGGCGTCCCGCTGATGACCGTATCCTTGGTCCCGGTTGCCAGTAGGTCGAGGGTGCGGTCTTGGGCAATGGCTATCAGTCCCGGCACCGCAAAGCGGCCCAGCTCATTGCCGGCCTGGTCGAAGGAGACGATTTCCTCGGTGCCTGCGTCGGCCACGTAGATCAGCTCGTCGAAGCCCGCGATCACATCCACTGGTCGCACCAGCTCGTCTTCGATCACCGGTTGAATGGGCACATAGGCGACCGAGCGAAAGGAAAAATTGGGAGGATCGATAAAGTCCGTATCGGTCCGGGTGCCAAAAAAGCCTTCACAGCCGACGAGCAACAGTCCCGCGGCCAGCACATTAAACCAAAAAGGGATCGTCTTCATAAGTGGAGCCAAGGTGATGGGTAGGGAAATGTGCTTTCTCGAAACATGCGCGGCTTCATGAGCGCTCCTTTTCGGGATTGAGGCCGAAGCGCAGCCCCACGCGGTTCACCCCGCCGAGGTAGCGCAGCGGATCAAAGGCATAATCGAGGATGAGCGGATGCCGTCCCAGCCGCATGCGCAGCCCGATGCCGCCCGTGGGCAAGGTCTGGTCCTTGACGTTGATTTTATAGCCCGCCCGCAAAAAAAGCAGTTCTCGGTAGGCATACTCAATGCCCAGACGAATGTTTTCTGCGTTGTCGTTGGGGTGGTTGAGCTGCACCAGGGTGGTGAGCGACTGCTTGCCGTCTTGGCTGCGCCAGGGCACCATCGACACCCCAAGCTTGAAGATGGTCGGGGCCGGGTAAGAATCCAGGCTCAGGTCCTTCTGGTTGAAGGCCGTGTCCAGCTCTACCGAGCCCTTCAGAATGGAATTGGGACCAAAATTCTGCACCATCACCGCAAAACGCAGGTCTTTCACGTCGGTCTGGTACAAGAAGCCCAGGTCCACGGTGAAGGTATTGGCAGAAAATTCGGCCAGGTTTTCCTGTACGAAACGCCCGGTAGCCCCCCAGCTAAATTGGTCGGTGAGGCGTTGGCTGTAGCTCAGCCCGGCGGTGTAGTAGGTAGCGTAAAATTTCTCCCCCGCCCCCTCCGGCTGGAAGGTCGTCCGCACGTCCATGGCCCCGGAAGTCAGGCCGCCCAGCGACACCCCAAAATGCCCGATGCGGGTAGGGATCACGGTGCTGAGGTAGGCGTAATTGATGTCCACGACCCAGAAGGTGTTGGCGGCAGCCACCGAAAAGGTCTCGACCTCTGCCAGGGTAGCGGGGTTGGTGTAGGTGGCATAGGCATCGCCGGTCAGGCAAATGTTGGCGCTAGCCAGGGCCGCTGAGCGGGGGCTCACCTCCATCTTGAGGAAGGTCAGGGCCGAAATACCGGCCCGCTGGGCCCCCAGTTGCGGGAAAAGCTGGGCGCGGAGGTTTCCCATAGCGACCCACAGCAAGAAAATCAGGGTAATCGTTCGCATGCAACAAGCTTGTTCAGGCGAGCGCAAGGTACATAATTCTCCGGGAGAATTCCGAAGGGGGACCACGATCACGACACAGATCGTCTACTCCTGCGATTGGGACAAGATGCACAGGATTTTCAGGATAGACAGGATGGCCTGCCTCTCATCCTATCCATTCTTTTTCATTCTGTCCCATTTCCCCCCAACAAAGAACGCCTAATTTGCCGAACTGACTACTTCTCCTGACCAGGCCGAAAGGCCGCCCGCCAGGTTGTAGAGGTCCTTGAAGCCCTTTTGGGCCATGTAGCCACAAGCCGTGGCGCTGCGGTTGCCCGAACGACAATAGACGTAGTAAGTCTTCTCCGGGTCCAACTCGCTCACCTGCTGGGCAAAATCAGGCCCCATCAAGTTGATCAGCTGCGCATCGGGGATATGCTCCTCATGGTACTCCATGGGCGAGCGCACGTCGACCAATACGGCGTTGGGGTCGTTTTTGAGGCCTTCAGCGAAGGCATTGGCACGAATATCTTTGAACATGTTGAGAGATGAGA
>CAZIVQ010000437.1:2287-4638 GCA_964542415.1 uncultured Bacteroidia bacterium
ATGAGACGGGAGATGAGCGAAAAGCGACCTGAGACCGCAGGGTCGATTCTCAGTGGTCTCCTACGCCCTGGATTTACTTTGTGTCCTCCCCACGGTACACCGGGGGATCCATGATCCGTGTTCTCCGTGGTAGAAACCTTTGCGTCCTTTCCTCCGCGACCTTATGAAAGTCTGTCCTCCGGAAGATACGGTAAAAAAAGAGAGCACAAATCGGCTTATATGCTTTTGCAGCGGCAAAGATAATAAAGTATATTATAATTTTATAATTTATTCCGGCAATAAAAGGCTGCCAAAGCTCAAAAGACCCCGGCAACCTTCAATCAATCCCCTAATCATCAACTTTTTAAGCATAAATTCAATTCCCGAATCCCAGGGTAAGGCCATAGACTACGGTCATGTGGTCGGGGGTAACATCGACGCCGCAGGTAGGGGCGAGCAGAAAATGATCGCCTAGAAAAATCTCGTAGCCGCCTCCCGCACGCAAGAGTTGGGTGTAGTGATCACCGCGCAGGCAAAGGCCACCACCGGCAAAGAGCTTGAAGGCGGGGCCAAAAGGGTGAAGCATGACCGCCGGACTGATGAGCCAATCTCCGCCCCATTCGCCTTGGCTCAACTCGTGGTCTACCAGCAGTCCCAAGCCCAGGCGGTCGTGCCAAAAGCGGAAGCGGTGCTCATAGTCCAACCCAAAAGTGAGCAGTTGGTGGGCCCCTTCATCCATGACAGTTTCCCCAATAAACAGCTCGATGCAGTCATGGTGTACGTGGGGCGCATGGGCCTCAGGCGGGAGGCTCGCGGCTGTCGCTGGTTCATGCGATGCGGGAGCCGGGCGATGAGGTTGCTGGGAAAAAAGTCCGAAGGGGAGGAGAAGCAAAAACAGGGAAGAAAAAGAGAGGTAGCGAGAAGATTTCATGCCTGGAGGAAGATGAAGGGTAAATACCTGAGAGAAAAAAGCGCATAGCGCAAAAGGCGGCTACCGGCGCAGCCGCAAGGAGAGAAGCCGGGCAGGCTTCAAAGTCTCAGGTGGTGGTAGGCAAGAAATACTGGCCGCAGGGCGTAGCGCGCTTGGGGGCAGCTCAAGGGATGGAGGCTGGCGTGGGTACCAAAAATCGCTGGGATCGCTCGCTTGGGCGCGGGGCGGGGAACAGCATCTTTTTCGGAGAGGTCCTCTTTCTCTTCTTCCAGGACCCATTCGGTGGGCATCCAGCTCCAACCCGAGGCGGCTTTCACGTGGTCCTCACCTGCCGCGCCCGGGGCCTGGCTCAGCCAAAGGGGCAGCACCAGCAGGCACAGCAAGCTGCTGAGCCAGAGGCTTACCCAGAAGGGACCAAGAAGATGCAGGCGGCGTAGCACGGTGGCTGGGTTTTTTTTAAGAGAATGCCTCAAGTGGCAAAGGGTTAATGCCAGCGGCGGCAAGAGAGGACTTTTTTTTCAGAAAAACGATGACTTTTGGTAGCCAGCGAGTGAGAGGAAAGATTAGCTAGAAAAGGGAAGCCGGGAAGTCATCCAACATGAAGGGGCTACCTGGCTGCGATCAATCAATTTTATGCAATCGGTTGCCAGCAGGTCAAATGCGGGCCCTCGGTTAGCGGAGCAAACATTCTTGCTCTAAATCCCTTTTTATCAGTATATTTGCCTCCGGCAATACGATCTCTCCCCCTGTGTTCTTTCGCCTTCTGTCCTTTCCTGGCCTGAACTTCCGCCGGGGAACGTTGCCATTTTCGCCACCGCCACATGCATCCATCGCTGCCTACCGGCGCTCCCAAGCCTGCTCGCATTCAGTTCATCGACGCATTGCGAGGATATGCCATCCTCATGATGCTGCAAGGGCATTTTGTGCATTCTATGCTCGATCCTACCTATGCCGATGAAACCCATCCGCTCTACGCGATCTGGGCCTTCATGCGCGGCATGACGGCCCCCATCTTCTTCACCCTCACCGGGATCATCTTTGTGTTTTTGCTGCTGCGCAAAAAACTGCCCCTCAGCCAAAACCCCCGCGTGAGCAAAGGCTGGCGCCGCGGCCTGCAACTCATCGGCATCGGCTACCTGCTGCAAATCAACTTTTTCGCTTTCCTCGCCTTCCAATGGCAGGACTACTGGTGGAAGGTCGACGTATTGCCCTGCATCGGTCTGGCCCTGCTCAGCCTCATCGGGCTCTACGCCTTGCACCAAAAACTCAAGCTCTCCCTGCCCGGGCTGCTGCTGGGTACTGCTTTGCTGGCCTTTTTCCTCGATCCGGTCTTCAAGTCGGTCGACTGGTCCTTCCTGCCCCAGTTTCTTGCCAATTATTTTACCAAGACCTACGGCTCCACCTTCACCCCCATCCCCTGGATCGGCTACACCCTCATCGG
>CAZIVQ010000438.1:0-4635 GCA_964542415.1 uncultured Bacteroidia bacterium
ACAGCAGGCCACGCCGCCTGTTTTAGCTTCTTCCCCAGCAAGAACCTGGGAGCCTTTGGCGATGGAGGAATGGTGGTGACCAACGATGAGAAGCTGGCCCAGCTTCTGCGCCAGTTACGCTCTCATGGGGCCACAGGGAAACACCTTCACGAGCGGCTGGGCGGCAACTTTCGTCTTGATGCCATGCAGGCGGCTGTTTTGGGCATCAAGCTACGCTATCTGGAGCGCTGGAATGAGCAACGACGTGAAAAGGCCCGCTGTTACGAGCGCCTCTTGGCCGAGGCCGGTCTGCTCGAACAGATATCTCTTCCCCGTTATTCCCCCCAGTCCCGACCAGTGTTTCAGCAATATGTAATCCGGGTGCCCCAACGAGACGCCTTGCGCGAACAACTCCTGGCCCGAGGCATTGCTTGTGCCCTTTATTATCCCCTGCCCTTGCACCTGCAACCTGCTCTGCGCTCTCTGGGGTATCGCCCTGGCGACTTCCCTGAAGCCGAACGCGCCGCCAGAGAGAATCTGGCACTGCCCCTTTATCCCGAACTGAGCACAGCACAGCAGATCATGGTCGTCGAAGAAATCCGGCGCTTTTTCCAACAAAAGGGGTTGCTCTGAGAAGGCACTATCTATGAACAACAAACGTTTTATTACCCTGGCCGTTGTGGGAGCTGGAGTCTGGGGAAACAACCTGCTTCGCAACTTCTTTGAGCTGGATCGGGTCTATCTCAAAACGGTCTGCGATACCTCTCCGGAGGTCCTGCAAAGAGTCCAGCAGCAGTATCCTTTGCTGCGCCGGGTCTCTTCTTATGAGGAGGTGCTTGCCGATCGAGCCATTGAGGCTGTTGTTTTGTCGACTCCAGCGGCGCAGCACTTCTCGATGGCTTCCCAGGCC
Source organism: uncultured Bacteroidia bacterium (assembly GCA_964542415.1). GTDB lineage: Bacteria > Bacteroidota > Bacteroidia > J057 > J057 > CAZIVQ01. The sequence goes on from CAZIVQ010000438.1 coordinate 890, forward strand.
CTTGAGCGAGGAAAACATGTCTTTGTGGAGAAACCCATGTGTTTACGCGAAGACGAAGCGCTCCAACTGGCCGAACTATCCAGGAAAGCCCAACGCCAACTCATGGTCGGTCATCTCCTGCTCTACCACCCCGCCATCACCCAACTGCAGCAGTGGATCAGGGAGGGTGAGTTGGGAAAGCTGCTCTATTTTTCCTCCCGGCGGCTGAATCTGGGATGCATTCAAAAGGAAGAAAGCGCTCTCTGGTCGCTGGCGCCGCATGATCTGGCTCTGTTGCTCTTCCTCTTTGACGAGTTCCCTTTGTCGCTCTCGGCCTACGGCGGTGCCTTTTTGCAAAAAGGGATCGAAGACCTGGTCACACTCAACCTGCGTTTCCCTCAAGGGCAACTCGCTCATATTCAGGTAAGCTGGCTCGCTCCCCGCAAAGAACGGGAGTTGCTTGTTGTGGGAGACCGCAAGATGGCCCTCTTTGACGACACGCACCCCACAGAGAAATTGCACCTCTACGACCGCGGGGCAAGTCCTGCCATGGCCTGGAAAGATGGCGTCTTCTTTCACCTGCGCCATGGACCAACTCTTGTCCCTTCTCTGCCCACCGTCGAACCTTTGCGCCTGGAGTGTTTACGCTTTGTCGAGGCCATCCGCTCGGGCCACCCCCCTCTCAGCGATGGCTGGCATGGCCTGCAAATTGTTCGCCTCCTCGCCGCCGCCGAACAATCCCTCCAGGCCCAGGGCGCTCCCGTACCTCTCCCCTCCCTGGAGAAAAAGGGGCAATGAAGAGAAAAATACCCGGCCCAGAGAAGGACTATTTCGTCCATGAGACGGCTGTTGTGGACCAGGGAGCCCAGATTGGAGCCCAAAGCCGGATCTGGCACTTTTGCCACATTATGAGTGGAGCTATCATCGGGGCGCGTTGCACCCTGGGACAGAATGTCTACGTCGGAGGGCGTGTTGTTTTGGGCGATGGAGTCAAGGTGCAAAACAACGTCTCGCTCTACGACGGCGTGTTGCTGGAAGATGATGTCTTCTGCGGCCCCAGCGTGGTCTTTACCAACGTGCGCACCCCCCGGAGTTTTGTCTCGCGCAAAGCCGAGTATCGCCCCACCCGGGTCTGTCGTGGAGCCACACTGGGAGCCAACGCCACGATCCTTTGTGGTCTGACCATCGGGTCCTACGCTATGATCGGCGCTGGCAGTGTGGTCACCGGGGAGGTGACTCCCTTTGCCCTGCTTGCAGGCGTCCCGGCAAAGCAAATGGGCTGGGTCTGCCGTTGTGGCGAACGACTCTTCCCCCCTCCCACCTCTGCCAACCAGAATAACTGCGCAAAAACTCTCTTGCCTCCTCTCAGAGAGTTCTCTTGCCTCGCCTGCGGCGACCGTTATTTCTTGACCGGCGACAAACTCCTTCCTACCAACCTTGACCAATACTGAATCTGCTCTTACGCTACCGAGTTAGAGGGATTAGAGGGATTATCTGCTTCCGCCTCTCTACCTGTTCCTGACCCTGAAAAGAGAACGTGTTAAGATGAGCTTAAAAGAGAAGAAAAAAAACACAGAGGATTCTCTCCCTCCAGACCATGTCGTTGAGGAAGAAAGCCAGCCTGCAAAAGCTGCCTCTGCGGATTCCCCAGGCGGGCCCCCCCCGCCAAAGAGGCTCTGTCGCCTCTGGCACTCCTCGCCTCCGAGGAGTCCTCCTCTGCGCTCGATCGCAGCAGCTTCTATCTCTCTGATCTCAGCTCTCTGGTCCCGGGTACGGCGCGAATGGAGATCCAAAGTCTCATCCCCAAACTGGCCAAAGAAGGACAGAAAGGCCAGCAGCTTCCCTTTGAAGGACCAATCAAAGACAACATGGGAAAGCTACGTCTGGCCAAAGGAAAATACTTCTCCGATGAAGACCTGCTCAACATCTGTTGGTTTGTGGAAGGTGTTGTAGAAGGTGACGGCACCACGCCCGCACAGGTCCCCTCTGGTTGCAAAGGTGATCGCTAACTGGCATGGAGACTTCGTTGTCTTCCCCCCAGCCTCCGCACGGACCCTCAAGGCCGCAGGCCTCGGCTTTCCAGGGTCGTGTTTCAGGGGGGGTCTCTTCGTGGATTTTGAGCAAACCAACGGCCTAACTGCGCTAAGCTGGCTCCTCTTTTCTTCTCTGACCAGAAATTGGATATCCTGAGGCTGGCGAGCTATGATCTCTTCAGAAGACAGCGAGAGGTCGCCTTTGGGACGGCTTCTCTTTTGTAAGATGAATGTTTTTTGGGGGAGTGATGTTATGCAGATGTGGAAGCCCTGGGCGCTGGTCCTGGAAAATTTTATCTCCTGGTTTGTGAATCAATTTCTAATCGGCAAGGTGGAAGGCTCGATCAACATACAGGCTCTTGAGCAGTTCTTTGACGTCTTTCCCCACGACGACCCCCAACACTTCTTCTCCGATTTTGAACTCACGGGCATGCCGACAGAGTGGTTGTGGGAAAAAGAGGCGCAGGGAAAAGGAATCGGGGCAGAATTTGCTTTCCCCTCCGATACGCCCTTAGGAGATCCCGTCAACGATCAGGTCCATGGCGTGGCCTTGTTGCATCCAGCCCGCGAACAAAGTCACGCCATGATCTTGCTTCATGGTTGGATCACCCCCTTTCACCAGCAGTCCCTTCGCGTCGCTCGCGAGTTGCTCCCTCTCGGCTACTCCACCTTTATGATGGAGTCCCCCTACCACATGCGTCGCACCCCTCCCGGGCGCTTCTCGGGGATTCACCTCATCGATCCTGACCTACGCAAGCTTTACTACGCCATTCGCCAGAGCGTCGCCGACCTGTGTAAACTCATCGAGGGCTTGCGCCAGTTGGGCTACCGACGCTTTAGCCTCTGCAGCATCAGCATGGGAGCCCAAACCGCCGCGATGGCCGCCAGTATGCCCGCCTACCAGGGCTGGTTTGACTCGCTTACCCTCTTTATGCCCAGCGTCGATCTCAACCAGACCTTTGCTCGTTCGCCTATTATGGAACTTGGGCGACGCCTTCTCGAAGAAAACCAGATCAGCGAAGAACGTCTCCAGCGCTATCTCGAGCCTTTGCGCCTCTCCCACTTCCGTCCCCTCCTCCCTCCCGAACGCATTATCCTGGTCAACGCCCGCTATGATCGCATTGTCTTTCCCCACAAAGTACGCGAACTCTGGAAAGCCTGGGGGGGACCCCGCCTTCTCGAAGAACCTCATGGACACGTTTCCCTCTACTTCTCTGGTGACCCCATTCGCCACGCCGCCGAAGTCCTGCGCAACCTCTCCCCTGCTCCCGCACTCCCCCAAGGTCGCTCCGCCTGAAACAGCTTCCCCTTTTCCTGAGGTGTTGGAGTTTCAACAAGGCGCAAGCACCTCCCCCTCCCGGGAAAATCCCAGGGCCCCATACCCCGCCTGGGCCAACAAAAAGGAGACCTCTCCCCTTTCACCTGCTCGCTTCTACAAAAACCAAAAAGGGCTTGGGCGTTATGGGGATTTCCTGTAAAAAAGAGGAGTGTCCTTTTCAGTGCGTGTAGCAACGGGGAGAAACAAAGATGGCAACACCAGGCAAGAAAAAACGACGCTGCTTGGGCAACACCTGGACTCTTTGGGGGCTCTCTGGCGTTCTGGGGGCCTTGCTCTTTTTGGGAGTTTTTTTGGGAGGATGTGGGATGCCCCCTTCGCAGAAGGAAGCCCTGCCCGATGAGTCCCCTCGCCTTCAGTTTTTGGAGTCAAGGCCTGATCCCCCCGAGGGAGGGCCT
>CAZIVQ010000439.1:0-3332 GCA_964542415.1 uncultured Bacteroidia bacterium
CTTATTTTCCCAAAAGCAACCGACAACATGATCACTCAACCTTCTTCTTCGCCCAAAGTAGCGCATAAATTCGAAGCGGTCGACTATTACCAGCTCGACGACTTGCTCACAGAAGAGCACAAGTTGATCCGCGGTTCGGTCCGCGACTGGATCAACCAGCAGATCACGCCCTACATCAACGAATGGGCGCAGCAAAACGAATGTCCTACCCACCTGATTCCCCAAATGGGCGAGCAGGGGCTGTTTGGGCCGTCTTTGCCGGAGGAATACGGCTGTCCGGGCTTGGATGAAATCGCTTACGGGATGATCATGCAGGAGATTGAGCGGGCCGATTCGGGCATTCGCTCGATGTGCTCGGTGCAGGGCTCGCTGGTGATGTACCCCATTTTCAAATTTGGTACCGAAGCCCAAAAGCAAAAGTACCTGCCCAAGCTGGCTGCGGGTGAGCTGATGGGCTGCTTTGGCCTGACCGAGCCCGACCACGGCTCCAACCCTAGCGGCATGACCACCCGCTTCGTCGACGCGGGCGACCACGTGATCCTCAATGGGGCCAAGACCTGGATTTCCAATTCCCCCTTTGCAGACATTGCCGTGGTTTGGGGTAAAAATGACCAGGGCCGCATCCAAGGCTTGATTGTGGAGCGCGGCATGGAGGGCTTCTCCACCCCCGAAATTCACAACAAATGGTCGCTACGGGCTTCGGCCACGGGAGAACTGGTGTTTGAAGATGTGAAGGTGCCCAAGGAAAACATCCTACCGGGCGTGACGGGTCTGCGCGGCCCCTTGGCTTGCCTGGACAAGGCGCGCTACGGCATCGCTTGGGGGGCGATCGGTGCGGCCATGGACTGCTATGCTACCGCCCTCACCTACGCCAAAGAGCGCGAGCAATTCGGCAAGCCCATCGCCAGCTTCCAGCTACAGCAGAAAAAACTGGCCGAAATGGTCACGGAAATCACCAAGATGCAGCTGCTCGCCTGGCGCTTAGGCACCCTCATGAACCAAGGCAAGGCCACCACCGCCCAAATCTCTATGGCCAAGCGCAACAACGTGGACAGCGCCCTGCAGATCGCCCGCGAATCCCGCCAAATCCTCGGCGGCATGGGCATCACCGGCGACTATCCCATCATGCGCCACATGATGAACCTCGAATCGGTCATCACTTACGAAGGGACCCACGACATCCACCTGCTAATCACTGGCTACGATGTCACCGGCATCGGGGCTTTTCGGTAGGGGGGGAATCTGGCTTTTCCGCCTCAGGCGATCGCTGACTCGGAAGAAAGCAGGTGACGGGGGATGAACACGGAGAACGTGCTCCCCACACCTTCCTCGCTCTCAGCCCAAATGCGCCCCTCCCATTCGTTAACAAAGTCTTTGCAGAGCAGCAAGCCAACCCCACTACCCTGTTCGCCTGCCGTACCAGGAGAAGAGCCTTTTTGCTCCCAATCAAACAACTTATTGAGCTGATGGGAGGACATGCCACAGCCATCATCTTGAACGCGCAACGTCCCGCCGTAGGGGTCCTCCCCCCAACTCAGCTTGACGGTCCCCTGCTCGGTAAATTTGATGGCATTTTGGGTCAGGTTGCGGAACACAAATCTCAGGCGATCGGGGGAGATAGCGGCGTGGAGGGTGGGAGGAAGCTGGTTGTCGAGAACGACGTGCTTCTTTTTGGCGGCATCTGCCAGCCGGGCCAACTCTCTTTGGGCCATCTGGCAGACTGGCTGCGGAGCCACTTCTTCAGGCCCGTTGATGCGTCCATTGGCCCAGGCGAGCAATTCATCGAAGAGAGAGCGGACCGCGTTGAGGGACTGCCGCATGACCTGAATGAGGTTCGCCTGCTCCTCGGGTTCCATTTCCTCCTCGGCCAGCAAGTCCAACAGGCCTTCGAGGCTGTAAAACGCATTGCGCAGGTCATGGGCCAAGACCGAGAGGAGCCGGTCCTGGATGTCGCGCAGTTCTTCGAGGCGCTGCCGCTTCTGCTCCACTTCGCCCAGGGTATCCTGGATTTTCCGCACCGCCTGGCGCAATTCGATTTGAGTCATTACCTGCTGGGCCAGGGTCTGGAGGGCAAAGCGCTGGGAGGCGCTCAGCGCATTGGGCTTGTTGTCGATCACGCAGAGGGTGCCGAGTTTGTGCCCGTCTGAGGTCGAAAGGGGCATACCGGCATAGAAGCGAATGTTGGGATCACTGCGGACCAAGGGGTTGTCTTGAAAACGCGGATCTTCCCGGGCGTCATGTACTTCGAGGATGTCCTCGCCATGAATGGCATACCCACAAAAGGCCAATTCGCGAGGGGTTTCCCGGGCTTCGAGGCCCGTTTTGGCTTTGAACCACTGCCGGTCTGAATCCAGGAGAGAGATGAGAGAAACGGAAACCCCGCAAATCTGAGACGCGAGTTTTACCAAATCATCGAAAGCTTGCTCAGGCGGGGTATCAAGCAATTCGAGGGCTTGTAAGGCTTGGAGGCGATCGGCTTCGTCGGCAGGAAAAGGCGCGGCGGGCATAGGCAGAAGGGGTTAAATTCGGGGCAAAATCGCAGTACCAGAAGTAGGCCTGCTGCTTTCTTGAGGGTCCTACCCTGAAAAATGAATCATTTTCTGAGAGCGAAATTGTCTCTCATGCCCGACAAAACCCCACGCAAAACTTTCCTAACCTTGCACCATCTTTTACTGGTTGCTCAATGCCCTGCAGGCAAATGGGGATCATTTTGCTTGAGGCGCCGTTCAATCGGTTGTTGGCAGCAGGCGGGGAGCTGGGCCCTGGCGGGGCCATCGGCGGGGTAAAACTGGGTTTCGAAGCCGGCCTGGGCAATGGCCTGCTGCAACGGCTCCTCGCCTTCTTCCCCAGGCTGATAAGTCACCGTAAGCAGGCTCGTTTCGTAGTCCCATTGGGCTTCTTCTACCCCCGGCACCGCTTGCACCGCCTGCTCGATCAGGGGCTGGCAGGCCTCACAGGCCCCCTCGACGTAAAAAGTGGTCTCTGCCGGGGACTGGCAGCCAAGCAGGCAGGAAAGCAGGAGGGCAGGAATAAGAAGTCGCATAAAGAGGGGGGCTTGTTTTCAACGTGGTGCTCTCTTTTTATAACGCGGAGGGGGCAGAGGTCTCGCAGAGTTCGCGGAGGTTCGGCCTTGCGGTCTCTGGTCGCTGGTCGCTTGTCGTTTTTTACCACGGAGGACACGGAGAGATTTCACGGATCTGGGATCCCGGAGAAACCGGGAGGACACGGAGGAGATTGGAAAGCAGGACGTAGAAGGTCACAGAGGTTCGACCTGCCGGTCTCAGGTCGCTCAGTCGCCTGTCTTCACATCGCTTATCGCTTGTCGCTTATCG
>CAZIVQ010000439.1:3432-4627 GCA_964542415.1 uncultured Bacteroidia bacterium
TCGCTTATCGCTCAGTCGATCCCCTGCGCCTCGCGCAGTTGTTGCCGTAGGATCGGCTCCATGGGTTCGACGCCGGCGCCGTGCTCGTAGACCATCTTGCCGCCGAGCCAGGCTCCGTAGCTCATGCCACCGAGCAGGCCCCAGAAGAGGAGCAAAAAGCCGATCTGCTCGGCCTTTCCCATGCGCCGGGGGCGCAGGTAGCGCCAGACTGCGGCGAGCAACACCCCCCAGGTCACAAGGTAGGCCGAGAGTTCGTGGGCCTCTACCAGCTCGTGGATGGCTGCGGTATGGACGATCTCGCCTTCGGCGCTGCGGCCGCTGAGCACCGCCAAGATCAGGCCGCCTGCGCCGCCGAGATGCAGCCACCAAGCGGCTTTGGCCAGGCCGGGATCTGGTTTCCACCAGACGTATAGGTAGCCCAGCCCTGCGGCGAACAGCAGGGCGATGGGAAAGTGTATCGTTGCGGGATGCCAGGCGGCCATGCTATTCTTTCGCTGCTTCGTCCGCTTCATCCGCTTCGGTAGCTTCGTCCCTTTCGGTAGCTTCCTTAGCCTCGTCTACTGCGGTAGCTTCCGTAGCCTCGTCCACTTCAGTAGCTTCGGCAGCTTTGGCTTCCTCTTTGGCGGCTTCCTCTTTCTCTTCTTCCTCCGCTAGCTCCACGTTGAAGTCGTGCAGAATCTGGTGCCAGGCGATGATTTTCTTTACGTTGGAGGGGTATACCCGCTCATCGTCGTAATTGGGTAGCACCTCAGCGAGCAAGCCCATGAGTTCATCCTTACCGGCTTTCTTGCTCACCGGCAGCTCGGCCCCGTACTTGTCGCGCAGTTCTTTGAGGATCGACAGCAGGGGCTCGCTCTCGGTGTCGGTGGTGTAGATGCTGATATCAGCCAATTTGGAGACCACCATGCTGCCTTTGACCAACTGCCGACGGCGGCGTTCGTCCAGTGATTCTACCACCAAGGCCCGGTCATCCGCTTTGACTACTTGATGCAGGCCGGGAGTTCCGGTGAGGGCGACCACGTCTTTGAATTTTATGGAATCCATCCGAAAATAATATCGTTAAAAGTGAGTTTTGAATAAGAAAAACCAGGATTCTTATGGGGTGAAAAGCTGCGGGTGGTGCCTCAAATTGGTGGTTGAGGCTCCTAGATGAATTGATTGTCAAGTCTTCCAGCGATGCCAACAACCGTTTTAA
>CAZIVQ010000440.1:0-4627 GCA_964542415.1 uncultured Bacteroidia bacterium
CGTAGACAAAGGCATCGTAGCTGCCCGGGGCGATGTACTTGCCGCCCACGTCGTAGCGAGAGGTCTCCACCTGCATGGTTTCCAGGTCGAGGAAGTTAAAGTCGTCGCCTTTTTCGGCCAGCAGCAGCCGCGGGGTAAACTCCCCGCTTTTTTCCTGCAAAGCCGGAAAACGCGCAATCCCCTCCACATCCGAAGTGGCGGTGGCCAGGGTCTGGTTATTGGTCGAAACCAACTCCACCTTGACCCCTTCCATCGGCTGGGCCGAAGCCAGCGAGTTCACGAAGACCAGCAGCTCGTCGTTGCCCTGCTTGGCGATCATGCCGATGTCTGAGATGGAAATCAGCTTGGCGTCACTGCGCCAGTAATCGGATTCGGAGCGCACCTCCATCAGGTAGATGCCTTTGAACCGCTGGTTCAGGGCCTGGTCGAGGTTCAGCACCCGGGTTTGGCGAGCATTTCTGCGGTCTTCGAAGGCGAGCTTCTCTTCGTAAAGTTTTTGCCCAAAATACCGCACGTCATAATCGCTGCCGTAGTAGTCGTTGCTGCTGCGGGAGAAATTGCGGCGGTAGGCGTAGTTGTCGTAGAAGAAAAACAACAGGTTGTTGCGGAAAACCTCGTAGACGCGCAGGGTGGCCTCCGGCTCGTTGATCGCCTGGAGTTCAACGTTCTTCTCGCCCCCGCGCAGCAAAAAAACCCCGCTGCGGTCGGTAAACTGCAAGCTGGGCGAAAGGTCGGCGAGGATGATGGCGTCGGAGAATTCATTCTCCAAACTCCCCCCATACAAGCCAGGCAAGCCCTTCTGGACAGTCACTTCAATGCGCGAGCCCGCTTCCATGTTGCCTTCGAGGCGGAAGCTGTTGTCGTTGACGACATACTTAAGGTTGGCAGGTTTGCGGCTGAGCTTCACGTATTTGGGCAGTTGGCCCTTGTCGACCTGCTGGGTGGTGCGAAACTCAATCCAGGCCGCGTTGCCGTCGAAGCCGGAGGAGACATCGGTAATGGCCAGGCGGGTGATGCCGGGCAATTCCTGCTCGAAGGTGCGAGCCTCGGCCAGGGGGCGGCGCTCCAGCACGGAATTAAGCCTGGCCCCTACTTTCACCACAAAAGCCTGCGGCTCCTTGTTTTGGGCCATTTCTCCAAAATTGATGGCGATGACCTCAGAAGCCTCCTCGGTCACAATGGTAAAATCTTTCAGCGCCTTGCCATCGCGGCTCACGCTGAGGTGCTCCCGCAGGACGGCGGGCGTCACCGGATAGTTGAAGATGAGGTTGGCCTGCACGCTCAGGCGGTGGTCGGCACGGGGCACCTGCTTCCAGAAGAGATCGACCTGCTTGAGGTCGAAGAAGGGGGTGTGGAAAGCATAGGTATCGAAACTGGTGCGCAGCTTCTGCCCGAAGCGAACCTTGTCGCCGTCGATCTTGGCTTGGTAGGTCTGGCTGGGTTGCAGCGGTTCGTCGGGCGAAAAGATGAGGGTATTGGCGCTGGTCCACTTGAAACGCCCCTTGATCGATGGGTCGAAGGTGACGTAAGCTTCGCTCACCCACTGATCGAGCTGATCGGGCGGAGCAAGGTCGTGGTCGAATTCGATGGTAAAAGATTGCAGGTCAGCCACTTCTCCCTCGGGAGTAAAGCGCTGGACGGAGACTTTTTCGCCACAAGCCACAAACAAGAGGCTAAGGCCGAGGAGCAAACAGAGCGGAAGGCGATGGAGGGTCATGGGGTGGGGTTCCTTAAACATGCGCGAAGGACGGAAAGTATTCCTTCGACCGTATTCAACAAGATAAGCAGGATAGCGGTTTCCTCATAGGAAAGAGGGGGATTTTTGCGGGGGGAGAAGCTGGCTTGCCTTTCCCGGCGCTAATCAGCGATTAGAGCCGATTAAAGCCGATTAAAGCCGGAATATGTCATTCCCTGCTAGCTCAATGCACGAACTCGGGAATTACAAATTCCCGGTGGAGGGCGCGTCAATGGCAAATTGGCGCGGGAGTAGTACTTGGGAAGCTTTGAGAGGTTCTGGAACCCTCCTAAGGGTTCCGAAACCCTTAGTGAGGGTTGGCTCCCCTGAAAATGCTTTGCGTCCCCAATGGCGGGGGGCGGTGTGGCAACAAGTACGCTATATCATGGAAGAAACAGCCTCCTTGGCTCTGGTCGAAGACATGATCGCCGCTATTGACAAAGTCTTGCGGTACCTGGGGACCGTGGCTGACCGTGAAGCTTTCCTGGCCAATGAGATGGTCATCGATGCGATGATCCGAAATTATGAGATCATTGGCGAAGCCGCCAACAAGGTACCGGCCGAGCTGCGAAACCGCTACCCGGAGATTCCCTGGCGACAGATGCATGGCTTGCGCAACCTGGCTGTGCATGAATACCAGCTTGTCGACCCGAGCGTCCTCTGGCAGATCGCTCACGACCACCTCTCCGACTACCGGGCGCAGTTGCAGCAGGTGCTGCGGGCAGAGCAAAGCTAGGCCCTGCTGCCTCCCGCCTATCATCCGATTTTTCACACAATCAACTTCTACCAAACTTTTCTTCAGGCGGAGCAGTTAGTATTACCAAAATTTTAAAAGGCAAAGGTTTTCGAGTTGCATAATTTTTTATTAGTTTAAAAAGTCTAAACAAATAAGTAGCTTTCAACCCACGCCTATTCATCACAAATCTTCCAAAAAACTTACTTTATCATGGCTCAAGAAACCACTACCTGGCCCGAACTTGCCATTGGCTTGTACGACAAACTCACCGGCCGCAACGCCGAAATCAGCTACGAGTTTGAGAATTTTGAACTCCAAGTACCCAGCGGGGCAACAGAAAACGCCAAGCACGCCACCTGGAAAATGAACGGAATTCTCAAAATCCGCACCAAAGACAATGGCAACAACTAAGGGTAAGCGCTCCGGCGCTTTCCCTTTTTTTAGGTCTTCACATGTTTGGGCAGAAAATGCGCAACTTGTGCAGGCTTTTTTTTGCGATGTGGGGGCGAGCGATAAGCGATAAGCGATAAGCGATAAGCGATAAGCGATGATACGACGAGCGACCTGAGACCGCAAGGGCGAACTCTGTGCTCTCCTTACATCCTGCTCAGCCAGGCTCTTTGTGCTCTTGGTGAAATCTCTCCCCCGGTGAACCAGGGGATTCATGATCAGTGCTCTCAGTGGTAAAATAGGGAGATGCTCTCTGCGCCTCCTTTGCGCCCTTTGCGTTTAAACATAGTAATCCTAGCCATGCTCACCCTCCAAGCCGACCTCCACTGCCAAAGCCCCCAAGGCGACCTTCACATCTACGATTGGGATGGGGAAGGGCTGCGCCTCGAATTCAGTCGGCTAGAAGCCTTCCACTTTTTTCTACAAACCCTGCGCGCCACGGGATCGGCTTTTTCGCTGCGCCGAATGCTTCAGGCCCGCAAGGCGCTGCACCGCGCTGGCCTCGGCCTGCTGATCAAAATCGACGGCCGCCAAGTCTACGCCGACCACCCCGAGCGAGGCCGCTCCGGGGCTTATTTTTTCCTGATCTGGCAGTACCTGCGGGTGAGGTTTGGGTGGGTGTAAGGGGTAAGGTATAGGGTGTAAGGCATAGGGTGTAAGGTGAAATGCCCAATTCCCCTATTCCCCCTATTTCCTTTCTCACTCTCCCTCTCTTCGCTGCTTCAGCAACCACGGGATGAGTTTGGGCTCGGCATAGGCTTTCTCCCAGCTGTTGTGCCCGACGCCGGGATAGATGCTGAACTTGACGTTGGTGCGGCCGAGCTGCTGGAGCCTGGCAATGGCTCCGATGGACTCGTTGACGGGAATGACGTCGTCCTGGTCGCCGTGGAAGACCCAGATCGGGATATCGGGCACCCAGCTGGCGTAGACGCCGCCGGGCACTACGCCGCAGATGGGCACGAGGGCGGCAAATTTTCCCGGATACTGCATGGCCATCCGCCAAGCGCCGTAGCCGCCTCGGCTAAGGCCAGTAAGGTACACCCGCGCCGGGTCGACCGGGTATTCAGCCATGATGCTGTCGAGCAGGCGGGCGACGGCATGCTCGTCCCAAAGGCCTTTTTCACGGGGGTTTTGGGGCGAAAGCACGAAGAAAGGAAAGACCATCCCGGTATCCACCATCATGGGGGGGCCGTGGGTTTTGACTTTCTCCAAATCAGTCCCGCCTTCCCCTCCCCCATGCAAAAAGAGCAACAGAGGTAGCAGGGTGTCGCCCTCGGGCGTATAGGCCGGCGGCGTGTAAAGCAAGTATTGCAGGCTGTCGGTATGGGTCAAGGCCATTTGGTGGCCGGTCTGCTGGGCCAGGAGGCTGCTAAAGCTGAGGGTGAAGAGCAAAAGAAGGTGGAGTTTCATGGGCTTGGTTTTAGCAGGAAAGCTACGAAAGTTTAGGGTGGGGTGCTGGTTTTTACCAGGGAGGGTACGGAGGTTTTTACCACAAAGGCCACGGAGAGCAGTTTTGAGTTTCTATCGCAGCGGTCGCGGCGAATAGAACGCTCGTCCCCACATCGCTTGTCGCATCATCGCTCGTCGCAACATCGCTTGTCGCAACATCGCTTGTCGCAACATCGCTTGTCGCATCATCGCCTGTCGCATCATCGTTTGTCGCAACATCGTTTGTCGCAACATCGCTTGTCGCACCATCGTTTGTC
>CAZIVQ010000441.1:0-4622 GCA_964542415.1 uncultured Bacteroidia bacterium
TGGCACCCTACTCCCTATACCCTTACACCTTATCCCCTATTCCCTTACACCCTATTCCCTAACTCCCTCCCCCCTCATCGCACGTAGCTACCCGCGTTGAGGTCGATGGTGCAGCCGGTGGCGTGGTCCATGTGGCCGCTGGCGAGGAAGAGGACCGTGGGGGCGATATCTTCGGGCTCGGTAAGGCGGGGCAGGGCGATGTCGCTGAGGGCGAAGTCTTCGCCGTAGTCGTCGATGAACTGCTGGGCCATGTCGGTGCGGGTGAAACCGGGGGCCACGACGAAGGAGGTGATGCCCTGCTTGCCGTAGGCGCGGGCGAGGCTGCGGCTGAGGGCCACCATGCCGCCTTTGGAAGCGGCGTAGGCGAGGTACTCCGGGGTGTCGCCCCGAAAGGCTGCCCGCGAGGCCATGTGGATGAAGCGCCCCCCGCCCCGCGCCTGGAAATGAGGCAAAGCCGCTTTGCAGCACAACGACGCGGCAACCAGGTTGACTTGCAGGGTGTGGGTCCAGACTTGGTGCCAGGTGGCCGGGTCGGTCTCGGGGCTCACCGGTACGGCGATGCCGGCGTTGTTGACCAAGACGTGTAACTGCCCGCAGCGCTCAATGACCTGGGTCACGAGGCGGGTGCAGGCTTGGGGGTCGGCCAAGTCGGCCTGAAAGAGGGCGACCTGCTGCGGAAAAGCCGCCGCCAACTCCTGGGCCGCAGCCTCTGAGCGGTGGTACTGCAGGGCCACCGAGGCACCGGCCTGAGCCAGCTGGCGGACGATGGCCGCCCCGATGCCCCGACTCCCGCCGGTCACCAGGATCACTTGTTCGGCTAAGCTGATTTTCATGTTTATGATGGGTATTCTATATTTGCCTGCAAAATGCTGACGAGGATAAAAAAAATTGGGGCTTTTGGCAAAAGAACACAGTTACTCAGCTTCCCTACCGGAGCCCCACTCCTTTCTATCTAAACAACGCCTGCGGTCATGCTCAACCGGCAGGAAAGTCTACATCCACCCTCCAACCAACAATGTATGAAAGCTCTCGTGTTTCCCGGTCAGGGGTCACAGTTTCCGGGCATGGGCCAGGATTTGTTCGATAGCTTAGCAGACGCCCAGGCTATGTTTGACATAGCCAATGACCTGCTGGGATTTGACCTGCAAGGCATCATGTTTGAAGGCACCGCCGAGGACCTCAGGCGGACATCTGTCACCCAGCCGTCTATTTATGTGCATTCGGTGATCGCGGCCAAGGTCCACGGCCTCATCACCGACGCGAGCATGGCGGCCGGCCACTCGCTAGGCGAGCTTTCGGCCTTGGCCACTGCCGGGGTCTTCAGCTTCGAAGCGGGCTTGAAACTGGTTGCCATCCGCGCCAACGCCATGCAAAAAGCCTGCGATGAGCAGGAAAGCACCATGGCCGCCATCCTCGGGCTCGAAGATGCGCAGGTAGAAGCCATCTGCGAAGAGATTGATGACATCGTGGTGCCGGCCAATTACAACACCGTGGGGCAGATCGTCGTTTCCGGCACCAAATCCGGCATTCTCCGCGCCATCGAGCTGGCCACCGCCCGCGGGGCGCGCCGGGCCCTGGAACTCCCCGTCAACGGGGCCTTTCATTCTCCCCTCATGGAATCGGCCCGTCTCGAACTCGCTGCCGGCATTGAGGAGACGGCTTTTGAAGATGCCAAGGTGCCTGTCTACCAAAACGTGACGGCCATGCCTCATACTCATAAAAGCATCATCAAAGAAAACTTGCTCAAACAACTCACTTCTCCGGTGCGCTGGACGCAGACCGTGGGGAAAATGGCCAAAGATGGGGCCACCGAGTTTGTGGAAGTAGGGCCGGGCAAGGTGCTTTCTGGCCTGATCAAGAAGGTAGACCGGCAGCTGAGCGTAAACCAGGTCAGCTGAGGCGGGCCGCTTTTTTCTGCCCCAACAAAAATCCGGCTTCATCGCAAGATGAAGCCGGATTCTTTACATGAAGGCCAGGCGACGTATCAGTCCTTTTGCAGCTGCTCACGGTATTTTTGCAGCTCGGCCTGGCGGTTCTCACTCGCTTCGGGATAGCCCATGTCGAGTTTCTTCATGTGGTCAAGAATGACTTGGGAAACGATCAGCCGCATGTTTTTCTTGTCATCGGCGGGGATGACGTACCAGGGGGCGTATTGGCTGGCTGTGGCGTTAATGGCGTGCTCGTAGGCATGCATGTAGTCGTCCCAAAAGGCTCGCTCCTTTATGTCCCCTTCAGAAAACTTCCAGTTTTTAGCGGGCTCCTCGATGCGGTCTAAGAAGCGCTGCCGTTGCTCGTCTTTGGAGAGGTTAAGGAAAAATTTGATCACCCGGGTGCCATTATGATAGAGGTAGCGCTCAAAATCGCTGATGGCCGAGTAGCGCTGCTGCCAGACCAGCTCGGGATTGTGGATCAGCTCGGCGGGCAGGCGCTGGCCCTTGGTGAGAATCTCGGGATGGACCCGCACCACGAGCACCTCTTCATAGTAAGAACGGTTGAAGATCCCAATGTGGCCGCGGCGAGGCAGGCAACGGGTGGTGCGCCAGAGGAAATCGTGGTCGAGTTCATTGCTACTGGGTTGCTTGAAGGCGTAGACTTCCACCCCATGGGGGTTGATGCCCGACATGACACGACGGATGGTGCCATCTTTGCCCGCAGCGTCCATGGCCTGAAAAATCAGCAACAGGCTGTAGCGGTCGTGGGCATACATCATGTTCTGCAAGTCGTCAACTTCTTCCTGAAATTCTTTCAGCAAGTCTTTGTACTCGTCCTTGTCGTCGTAGAGGTCCGGGAGCTGATGCGGTTGCTCCTGCAGAACCAACGGGCGCTTTCCGTCAAAAGCGAAGGGCTGGGTATCGATCAATTTGTGCATGTATAGTCTGAAAAGGTGAAAAGTAGGATTTCTCAATATAAAATGACGAGGGGGAGAAAAAAAATTCTCGTCCTTCTGAGGCGCATTATAAAAATAAAAATATAATAATCCATTGATTATCAATCAATTGAATTATTACACATACGTCATAAGAAAAAAAATTTTAGACACGATATAAATATTGCAAAATATTTTGTTTAACTTATGAACAATAAGATTCAACAGAGGGTTGTTTCACCGGTTAACTCAATAGCTTACTCTTTTTTGCTAACAAAAAATAGCTTGCTGAAGTTCTACCCTACGAAGAAGCGGGTTCACCCATGCTCAACGGAAATGTTTTTTAAGGAAACCTCAATTTGATTCGACACTCCAGTATTTTGCTGGATTTCGTGATAGATTCATTATTTTTTTTCACCAAACCCCTAATTAGTTTTTTATGGATACGTTAAATCTAATTTCGTCCATGCTGGTCGACCAGCTCCGAGCCGGAGACGCGGTTGGATTCACCTTTTTCACTGGCTACATGTCTATGTTTGCCGCCTCTGTGTTTTTCTTTTTTGAGCGCAGCCGGGTGGATGACAAATGGAAGACTTCGCTGCTCGTGTCTGGGTTGATTACCATGATCGCTGCGGTGCATTACTTTTACATGCGCGGCTACTACCTTGAGGTAAGTGCCGCTGCTATGGAGGCCGGTCGTGACCTGCTTCCGGGTGAAGCTTCTCCCACCCAGTTCCGCTACATCGACTGGACCTTGACGGTTCCGCTTATGTGTGTGGAATTCTTCCTGCTCCTCCGTCCTTACGGGGCCAAGGTAGACCTGATGTGGAAGCTTATCGCTGCTGCGGTAGTGATGCTCGTTACCGGGTATATCGGTGAGGCCATTCAGCCCGATCAGACCATTCTCTGGGGTATACTTTCTTCCGTAGCTTATGGCTACATTGTGTATGAAGCTACCGCTGGTTCGGTCAAGAAAATCGCTGATTCCTCTGACAACCCTGCTGTTATCTCCTCCATTCGCATGCTGCGAAACTTTGTTATCGTGGGTTGGGCGATCTATCCAATCGGTTACATGACCATGGAAGGTAACCTGCTGGCCAACACCGGCTGGAACCTTGACTTGATCTACAACGTTGGTGACGCCGTCAACAAGATTGGTTTCGGTTTGGTAGTCTATTCTGCTGCCATTAACTCCACCAAGACGCCCAAAGTCGCTACTGCATAATTTGTAGCACGATTATCATGGATGAAAGGGATTGCTCTGGCCTTTAGGCCAGAGCTCCCTTCCTTCTTTTCAATAAGCCTTTTCTTAGGTTTGTCTTTTGATTAGCTTATGTTCTCATTAATCCCCACCGCCTTTGTCATTCGACTACGATTATATCATTGCCGGCGGCGGATGCGCAGGGTTGAGTCTCGTTTACTACATGGTTCATTCCAACCTCAAGTCGCAGCGTATTCTGTTGCTCGACCGAGAATGGAAAGCGCAAAATGACAAAACCTGGTGCTTCTGGGCTACTCCCGAGCAACTTCCTCCCTTCACTTCTGCCCGTGTTTCGGCTTGGCAGAAAATGGAATTTTGGGGAGAAAGCGGTACTTGCCACAGACAGGACATTTCACCCCTGCATTATGTGCATGTCCGGAGCTTAGATTTTTATCAAGAAGTACAGCAATCGCTCTCTAAGGCCCAGGACGTTACCTTCCTGCCGACTTCTGTCAAAGAGATTTGCAATGAGGAAGCGGGTGCTCGGGTAGTCAC
>CAZIVQ010000442.1:0-4610 GCA_964542415.1 uncultured Bacteroidia bacterium
GCTCGCGGCGCTCGCGCTCGCGGGCGAGTTCGAGCTCGCGGGTGCGGCTGCGCTTTTGTTGTTGATAGCGGAAGAAGAGAAAACCCAAGGCCCCGAGTAGCAGCAGGATGGCTCCACCCCCGAGCAGCAGGT
This sequence comes from uncultured Bacteroidia bacterium, assembly GCA_964542415.1. Classification (GTDB taxonomy): domain Bacteria; phylum Bacteroidota; class Bacteroidia; order J057; family J057; genus CAZIVQ01. The sequence goes on from CAZIVQ010000442.1 coordinate 133, forward strand.
TGCGCTGGGAAAGCTGCCGCTGATAAGCCAGTTCGGTGTCAGCTTGCTGCTGCATGTACGCCAAAGAATCCTCCAGCACTTTTTGACGATACTGGTACTCGTAGCGCTCCTGAATCGCAACTTGCTGGTTGGAAAAGCTGTTGATTTCGCCTTCGAGCTCGTGCCACTGATTGTGCATCTCCAATGCCTTTGCTGCCTGACCCAGCCCCTGATAGGCCTGGTACAGGCAGGCATAGATGTCCCTCAGGGTTTCGATCGCCCCGTTGGCCTCGATGATGGGCAGGGCCCGCTCACAATATGCGATAGCCTGACCGTAATCCTCTTGTTCAAGGTAATACCAGCCGTATTTTACCCAAACCGAAGCGGTTCCCCGCGGATAATCCATCGCCTGATACAGTTGCTCCACTTCCTGTAAGCTCGCCAGCGCCGCGGCGTACTGCTTGGTGATCCGCTGGAGGGAGGAGAGGTCCGAGAGCCCCTTAGCCAGAAATTCCTGGTGATTGATTTCCCGACACATGGCAATGCCTTGTTGGTACAGAACCATCGCCGTGTCGTATTTCTCCTGTTTGCGATACAGACCGCCGAGGTTGATCAGGCTGCCGGCCTCCATTCCCCGGTTGCCTAGCTCGCGGCTCATTTCCAGTACCTGGACGAGGTACTGCCGGGCGATTTCCCAGTTTTTCAGCGTAAGGTGCAAGTTTCCCAAGTTGTTGAGGGCATTGAGGGCATAGCCGGAGTAGCCCTGCGCTTCGCAGATGGCCAATCCCTGGCTGTACAGGTCCACCGCTTCGGCCAGCTTGCCCTGGTATTCCTTCACCATGCCCAGGTTGATCAGGCCGCCAGCCAGCGCTTGTTGATGGTCGCCCTCGCGGTCCAGCGCGATTTTGGCCTCATAATGCTTCACCGCCTGATCGTAATCCCCCTGAATTTCAGCAATGATGCCCAGGTGATTGAGGCTGGAGGAGATATAGCCGTCCAGCTGCTCGGCCCGGGCCAGCGCCAGGGAGCGCCGGGCGATGGAATCCGCCTGCAGGTACTGCCCTGCGTCGATGCTGGCCTCGATGGCCCAGTAATACATCAGCCCCTGGTGGGTGGGCTGTGGCACCGCTGCAAAGCAGTCGGCAGCTTGCAGGAAGTAGGGTATCGCCTGCTCATATTCGTACCGGTTGCGCCAGCTGATGCCTTGCAGGTCGAGGGCTTTGCCCTCGATGAGTGTTAGCTCGTGGCGGCGGGCAAAGGCCCGCAGTTCCTGCGCCATGGCCAGGCCCTGCTCCGGCTGAGCATCGACTACATGCTCGCGGATCAGGGCCTGGTACGCCTCCCCACGTGCGGCAGCAGGCTGCGCATCGTCTTGCCAGACCTTGGTGAGGGAGTCAGGGTCGGTCTGGGCCATGGCCATGGTCGAGACGATCGTCAGGAGCCAAAAGAGGGTATTTTTCACGAAGGCAGAAGTTCAGAAAGGTAGGTCGCCGCCATGCAAGCCACTTGAATAGCAAAAAATAGCACCACCTAAGGTAACGTGAGTTCGGAGTCTATCTAGCTGGTAGCCAGGTAATTAGGTTGGAAAAAAGCAAAAAAAGCATGATCTTAGGGTAATAAAACGAATAATAAACTATTCAATTCCTAGAGCATGCTTATTCTCAATGTAACAAAATTGATCCAAATCTACATCGCTTGTGATGATTTTTCTCTTGCCTTGCAGGACTATTTGAAGGAAGACGGCCTGGAACTGAAGGCCAGGGACGATCGGCGAAAGATGAGTCTGAGTGAGCGTATAGCCATCGTGATCTTCTATCACCAATCAGGGTTCAAATGCTTCAAATGGTACTACCAACCTGTGATCCGGGGAACCCTCAAAGACTACTTCCCTGATTCTTATGAGTACAACTCTTTTGTGGAATTGATGCCAGAACTTAACCTCTTCCTTGGGTTGATGATTAGCGCCTTTTGCTATCATGAGCCTACGGATGCCAACTACATCGACTCGAAGAAGATTGTCGTTTGTCACAACTGACGCATCCGCCAGAACAAGGTATTCAAAGGAAAAGCCAAGCGCGGAAAAAGCTCTACCGGATGGTTCTATGGGTTTAAGATACATCTGATAATCAATACTTTAGGGCAGATTGTCGTAAGTTCTCAATCCGCCCTACCCGATTGGGCATAGCTATGCAGCAGCGCCCATCGCTTTTTGGTGCATGATGAGGCTGAGGGGTGGGACTTGTTCCGCCTGGGTAATCCGGTCGAGGAGGTATTCCCAGAAGGAGAGGCCGAGTTTCCGGCAGGTTTTTTTCAGCGAGAGGAAGGTGTCTCTGGCTTGCTTTCCTTGCTCACTGCGGGTGCCTGCGCTGATCTTCCTTCGTTTGACGTATTCTCGGATGTCTCTTTCGGAGGCGTTGTTCTGGAGGGAAGCTTGGGGGTGAGAAAGCACCCTGAGGAGTTCTTCCTGCTTGGGCTTGAGTTCTTCGAGGACTTGGTTGAGGCTCTGGTAATTGGTCACCGGCTCACAGAGTTGCTCGAATCGCCGGGTCAATGGCGCAACTTGTTGGGCATCGGGTTGTTTCTTGTATGCCTTGAGCTCCTGGTAGAGTGACCAGAAGGCCTTTTGCTTCGCATGCAGCAGTTGCTCTTGCCGGTCATTATAGCAGCGTAGCTTCAATAAGGGCCTTTCGGCATGTTTCCAGCAGAGGCTATGGTTAAAGAGGTCGAACTGCCGCGCGCCATCAGAATGGATCAAGGTATTGGAGTCAACCCCATAGCCAACCAAGGCGCCGATCAGCAGGGCTTCGGTGATGGTGCGGATGGCATGTTTTGCTTTCCAGCCGTGGACCTTGAAATAGGCCTCCAAAGCTGTTGAATCAGCAAAACTCCCCTGTCCCTGAGCTAGGCTGCGTTCCAGAACGGTATAGTATTTCGGACTCAGCCCTTGGGCTGAAGCATAGGCTAAGGCTTCCTCGTTGATCTCGTAATTGGTATGCTCCCGCCGCAAAATCTCCAAAAAGTTGATGCGGCTCTTCGAAGCGCTGGTCGTAAAATAGGTAAATAGATCGCTGTTGATGCAGTTGCAGGACCCAGACTTGAACTCATGCCGTGCCCCGGTGTCATCGGTCCGTAACTCTTGCTTCAACTCAATGGCCTTGTCCAGCAGCGAACACTTCTCGCTATGGAAAGCCTCCCGGTTCAGGGTAAGGAGGTTACTGATCTGGCCCGTAGAAATCAAGACTCCGTGGTCAGACAACCCCTCATGGATCAGCGGCTGGCTAACCCCACTATGATAATACTGGTGCAGCACATAAGCCTGTAACGTCTCTCCGAAGTGCTTCCCGTGCAAATGAGCCGGTAAGCTCGCCACCAGCTGTTTTGCCCCATCGGGACTCACCCAAACCTCGCGGTCATAGCTGATATTGTTAGCCCGGATCAACAAATCTTGCACCACATAAGCCTCGTATCCCTTTAATGTCCATCCCACTGGTACCCCTTGGGCCGAGACTAACCTGTGCTCATGTATCTCCAAATTTTTTCTCTTCTCCGCTTTTTCAGAACCAGGCCGCTTGCCCTTATCCTTACCTTTGCCTTTTGCCTGATCTTCATCAGACTGCTGGGGCTTATCCAGTTGGCTGGCTTGCATCTTGGGCTTTGCAGGTAGTTTCTTCAGGCGACGAATCTCCGCTTGGGCTGCTTCCAGCTCTTCAGCTAGGGCGGCCAGCTGCTCGTCACGCCCCGCCAAGGCCTCTTCGTACCGAACCAATTCTTCACCTCGTTGCACCAACGCTTCTTCTAACTCACAAATCCGGACTGCTTGATGATCCAGCAAACCCAGTAGGTTAGAAACCTTTTCCTCTAAGGACGATATGCGGCGTTCGTGGATAGACATTTTATATAGCTGTAAACTATCCCTCTATTCATTTGGTTTGAGGGCGGATTGAGAACTTACGAAATCATCACCACCCGATTCCGGAATAGTCAGTGATTTTTGACTATTACAATCGATAAATTGCAATTTTTCCAAGTTCATGGGGATAGCTTGACCCTTACCAAGACAGGAACGTGAAGCCTTCAATCTCCCGTAGCCTGCTGCTCCCGATACTGACTCGGGCTCATCCCAAACTGCGCCTTGAAGGCCCGGGCAAAGTTGGTGGGGTCGGAGAAGCAATACTGGTAGGCGATGTCGGAGACGTTGCCGGCTTCTTTTCGGATCAGGTCGGCGGCTTGCTGCAGGCGCATGGAGCGGATGAGCTTGCCGGCGGTCTGCCCGATGAGGGCCTTGAGCTTGCGGTTGAGGTGGGTGACGCTCATACCTACGGCCTCGGCCAGGGGCTCCACCCCAAATTGCTCGTTGGTGAGGTGGGCTTCGATGGTCTCGGTCACTTTTTGCAAAAACTGCTGGTCCATGGGCACGGCGCTCACCTCCTCGGGCCTGATGGAGAGGGCCCCGGCGAAGCGCTGCCGCAATTGCCGGCGCTGTTCGATCAGCTTGGCGA
>CAZIVQ010000443.1:0-4592 GCA_964542415.1 uncultured Bacteroidia bacterium
TATGCCTTATGCCCTCACCCCACCTACGCCTCAATCTGCTCGCCGAGGGAGAGGATATTCTCTTTGATGTTGTTGAGTTGGACGGCCCAGGAGAAATGCGCGCGGGTCAGTTCGCGGGACTTGCTGCGCAGCAGTTCCCAGGCCTGCTGGTTTACCATTAGCTCAGCGGTGTACTCGACCAGCTCGTCCATGTTCTGGGTGTGGTACAGGTGGACACCGTTTTCGACCGGCATGCCTTCCGACCCGATGGGGGTAGTCACCACGGGCATCCCCCGGAACATGGCGTTCATTACTTTCAGCTTCACTCCCGACCCGAAACGCAGCGGGGTCACGAAGGCCCGGCACTTGGTGTAGTAATCTTCCAGGTCTTCGACGAAGCCCGTCAGGATAACGTCCTCATGGGGCGCAGCCAATGCCTCAATGCGCGGATCAGGGCTTTTCCCCACGATGTAAAACTTGATGTTCGGGCGCTTGGCTTTGAGCTTGGCCCAGCCCTCTTCCAAAAACCAGATCAAACCATCGACATTGGCTTCCCAGCCCAGCGAGCCCACGTAGAGGATCGACTCTTCGGTATCGTCCCATTGCAACTCCGGAAAATCAAGCATAAAATCCTCTCCACAAGGCACGATCTCCTCGATACGGGCGCGGGCCCCTTGTCCACTGACCAATTCGGAGAGAATCTCCTTGTCGTTGGGGTTGGCCAGCACCATGTCGGCTTTGGCGCAGTAGGCTTTTTCAATGCTGCGTATGCGGTGGGCTTCTATTCTAGTCAAGAGTTTCTTCAAGGGACTGGTCGTGACCTCAGAGTAGCGCTTCCACATGACAAACTCTGCATTATGCTCGTACATGATGGTCTTGGCCTGGAGGTTGTCAGGAATGTATTGGAACATTTCGTAGTGGTCGACGAAGATAAATTCGTAGTTACATTCAGCGATCCAGCTATGGATATGCCGTTTCAGCGCTGGATGAAAATTACGGACCAAATTGATGGGAACGCCTTGGAGGTAACTCTTTATGACGGTGCTTCTGGTTCGCTCGATGTTGAGTTCGAAGCTATGGTAGTGTTCGAGTTCGACTTTAGCCAAAAATTCTTCCTCGTAATCGGGGTCATCCCACTTCAGCAAGGTGATCATGGAGGTGCAGAAGTGCTGACAAAGATATTTGATAAAGTTCCATGAGGTATTAACGCCACCTTGATAAGGCGGATAAGGAAGCTGGGAAGTGATGAAAAGGAGCTTTTTATCTTGCATGGCTGTGGGAGCAGAAAAAGTCATAAGGGAAAGTTGGCAAAGCGTCAAAATGGGCAGAAATAAGGAAAGAGATGGCCCTTCTTTTCTCTATTTTCTCATCTCTCACCTCTAAGCCATCGCCACAGTTTTTTTGCCGCTAAGCTTTTGTTTGAGGGAGGAGGTGACCATATCGAAATAGGGTTTGAGCCAGAGCAGAAACCAAAGTAAGCCGCCGTGGCGGCGCACGTAGAAGAACCAGTCTTTTTTGATGTAACCCTTCACGGAGTGAAAATCCTTGATCCGCTCAGAAAAGGGCAAGGTAACGTCTGTCCAGCGCTCAGCAGTGGGATTGGCTTCGCATTCGCCTACGTAGCCGGGGGCGATCCATACGTCGCAATCGGCTTTCTGGGCGCGCAGGCCGTAGTCGGGGTCGCCCCAGCGGTGGGTGTAGAAGGGCTCAATGTTGCCGACCTTGGCCGCAACTTCGCGTGGAATCAGCACACAGTTGCCGGTATGGGTGGTGCATGCCCGGGGCTTGTCTCCCGGCTCGACCGGTACCATTTTGAGGGTCCAGCGGCTCACGCGCTTGAATCCCCCGTAGGAAAACTGGCGGTCACGCGGGTCGAGCGTTCCGCCCAGCACCATGCTGTCGGGTTTGCCCGCTTGGGCAAACTGCTGATGCGTAGCCAGCAGGCGGCTTAGCGCATCGGGATACAAAAACGTATCGTCGTTGATCCAAAGGTAATAGTCCAGGTCCTGAGCCAGGGCCTGGCCAAAAGCGAGGTTCATTCCGCCATTCCAAAACAGCGAACCATCGCCGGCGTAAATGTGTACTTCCGGAAAAGCCGTCCGTACCGCTTCAGTGGTGCCGTCTTTGCTGCCGTCATCGGTCATGTGTACCTCTAGCTCAATGTCGCTGGGCAGCGCATCTTGGGCGTAGAGGTTTTCCAGGCAGCGCAGGGTCATCTCCCGGCGATTGAAGCAGGTCATGATTACGCCTAAGGTCTTTTTTGCCATAATGGAAGGAGAATAGAGGAATAGAGGTGTAGGGGGGGATCGGGAAATGGGGGAATGGGGAAATGGGGATTTTATCCTTGGCTTCGCAGCCATTCAACCACCCAGCCGTTCTTTAACCCCTCTCAATGATAGATGCGATAATTGAGGACGCGGGTCAGGTTGTCGCGGAAGGTCTGGGGCTGGGGCTTTTTGCTACGGCGTAGCTTGATCTGCGGCTTGATGCGCATGCTGTTGCCCTCAAAAAGCTCCCCCACGGTCAGGTACTCATCATTGGCGATCTTGGAGATGGCCGCCGAGAGGTCCACGTTCAGCGCCCCTTGAATATCGTTCAGCAAGGCCACCGGGTCGTGGATCAGGTCCTCGTAGGTGATCTCGATCACCCGGTGCTGCCGCTTCAGGCGGCGAAGCACCCACTTGCAGAGGTTGTTGACCAGAAAATAATAGAGGTTGGCCTCCCAAAAGCTCTTGGGCGGGAGGTAGACATCGGTTTTGGCAAAAGACTTCACCACCCCGATGGGGTCCCGCTTGATGTAGACATAAGCAATGTCATAGGCATCGCTCAAGGTCTCCGACAGGCTCAGGGCCCGGCCCGGATATTTGGACGAGTCCACGATCACCGGCTCGTCGATGCGGGCGAAGATTTCAGCATAAAAATCCCGCAGGTACTGCTGGTATTCGCGGAAGGTGGTTTCGTTTTTACGGCCCATCAGGCGCTTGAGCAGGCCTTTGTGGTACTCAAATTCGTCGTGGAGGCCCGCCTGCCGTGGCAGGTCGTAGCGCTGGCTGAAGTCACCCGTGAAGGTGCGCCAGAAAGCGATGCGCTCCGAGTCAAGGTCAAAGCTCGTAGGGATGCCGTCACGCACCGGGTAGCGGTTCAGTTCGCCGCAGCTGCGTACCCCCACCGCATTGCCCAGGGCAATGTCAAGCAAGGTGGTGCCGCTACGGCCCGCCCCGATGACGTAGATGATCTTTGGTTTATTCATGGATGCGATGCTTCAAGAAAAGAGAGATGAGAAATGAGAGAAGAGAGATGAGACCCGATGTCCTGTCCATAATCCATCCTCACCTAAAAGGGCATAGGGGCGTACGGGGTAGGGGAGGACAAGGCTTTCATTTTTAGCTTCTTAGTAAGCGCGCAGCGCCTATCCCGACTATACTCCATACTCCATACTCTCCCTCTCCACCCACTGACTGAAGGCGAGGAGGCTGTCTACTTGCATGTCGATCAGAGAACGTTTCTCGGCGGGGGGCTCGCCGGTGCCGACCCAGACAGTGTAAAGGCCGGCGTTGCGGCCAAACTGCATGTCGGAGAAGGCATCGCCGATCACGATGCTGCGATTGAAGTCGATCTCCGGTAAGTCGGCCTTGGCTTGCCAGGCCATGCCCGGCTGCGGCTTACGCCATCCCCGGTGATCGTTTTCGGCCAGCTCGGGGCAGTGGTAGATGCGATCGAGCTTACCTCCGCCTGCTTCGATCGCCGCCTCCATGCGAGCATGGATGTCTGCGAGATCTGCTTCACTCATCAGGCCGCGGCCGATGCCCCGCTGGTTGGTCACCACGATCAGGCGGCCAAAAACCTCCCTCAGCACTGCTATAGCCTCAATCACCCCTTCTACAAAGATAAATTCTTCCCAACGCTTCACATAGTCCGCCTCTCGTTTGCGGTTAATGACACCGTCACGGTCAATAAACAAGGTCCATGAACGGTCCAGCTCAGAGACGGGCAAAATCCTGTTGTGACTGCTCATAATCTTGGGGAATGCCAATATCAATAAAATATGTATCGAAGGCCAGGCCGCAGAAATACTTCTCAGCGACCATATTTTTAAGCACTTTTTGTTCAAAAGAAAACTGCTGTTCAAAGTTACCTTTCAGCAGCAGGTCCTTATGGAAGAGGTACACTCCTCCGTTGATCAGGCTGTAGTCTTCGCAACCTTTTTCAATAAAGCCAGTGACGCGGCCCTCTTCGTTGAGTTGCACCGTACCATAACGGTCAAAGTCCCCCATCTCCTTTAAGGCCAACACCATGTCGCAGTTTTTAGCCCGGAAAAATGGATAAAACACCTGTAGGTCCACTTGGAAGTAGGTGTCACCATTGAGCACCAGCACATGCTCTCCTGCTACCAGCTCACAGGCCTGCCGGATGCCCCCACCCGTGCCGAGGCGCTCCGCTTCGATCGAGTACTTGATGCTCAGCCCTTTGTAGCTGTCGCCGAAATAGTCGACGATCACTTCGTGCTTATAACCGACCGCCAAAATCACGGTCTCTAAGCCCTGCCGGGCCAGGTCGTCTAAGAGATAAGCAAGGAACGGACGGCCGTTGACTTCCGCCATAGGTTTAGGAAC
>CAZIVQ010000444.1:0-4590 GCA_964542415.1 uncultured Bacteroidia bacterium
GGAAGGGCTTTGGGAGAAAAGGCCGTGAGGCCACTGCCTCCCCCCAGGTAGCAGGTGCCTTCGGGGTGGATCCAGGCCGCATTCTGGTTGAAATAAAGGCCGGGGATTCCATCTCGGGGTCCAAATTCCCGCAGCCGCCCTGCTGCCAGGTCCATGACCATAACGCTTTGCCAGCCGGTGAGCCACAGCAGGTTGCCCACCTTTACCAGGTTGCTTACCTGCGTTTGAAGGCGGGCATAGCGCTTCCCCCAGTCGGTGAGGGTATGCTGGGTACAGTCGAAAAAAAACAAGCCTTTGCTTTCCCCTATCCACAGTCCCTTCCGCGTGGCATCGTAAGCAAGGCTCAGGATGTCGCGCAGGGAGTCAGTTTCTGGAGAGGCAAACGTGACCAGGGAAAACCGCTCCTGCCCTTCCTGCCAGTGGTACAAGCCTTTGCGCGAGCCTACCCAGATTTCCCCTTGGCTGCCTGCCAGGATTTGGTTTACAGGGATGTAGTGGAGGTAGGGCTCTTCGCCCGCGATGGGCACCTGGACCAGCTGGTTATGGCGTAGGTCCAGGCGGCTGATGCCTTTGTCGGTAGCGATCCAAAGCCAATGCTGGTGGTCGTGGAGCAAGGCCGTGACGTGCTCATGAGGCAGGCGACGCTGCGGGGGACCCTCTGGAGAAAAGACTTCCAGCAGGCCCCGGGTCCAGGAGCAGCGCCACAGTCCATCGTTGCGGGTACCGATCCAGAATTCGCCCGCCAGACCCGGCGCCAGGGAAAGCAGGTGCTGCCCCTCCAGTTTATCCAGTAACTGCCGGAAGGCCGGGGTAAAATCCGGGGCCGCCTCGGGCTGCGCCAGCAAAAATCCCTTGTCGGTCAGGGCCCAAATACGCCCGCTAGGGTCGAGCATAACCCGAAACACGTTGGTCTCAACCTGCGCCCCGCTGAGGGGCGAAAAAACCGGAGAAAAGCGGAAGCGCTGGTCTGGTTCGCGCAGCTGAGCCAGGCCCATCTCTTTGGAGCCAAACCAGAGGTTTTGTTGCCGGTCCTGGAAGAGGGCCTCAATGCCCCGGCCATAAAACGACCGGGGCGGCCCAATGCCCTCTTTGCTGGCCACCTGCTTCAACTCCCCTTGGGCTGGCACCCAGCGAAACAGCCCCCGGCTGGTTCCCAACCAGCGAATGCCCCGCGCCTCATCGAAATGAAGGTGCTGTACCTGGTAGCTCTCGCGCAGGTCGGGATGCTGGGCCAGGATGGGGCTCAAGTTCTCCAGCGAATCTGCCCCGGCGGGCAACCATTGCAGGCTATAGTTCCAGCCACAAAAGAAGACGTTGCCTGCCTGGTCTTCATAGATCGACTCGATCTCGCGGAAGTTTTTGTGCTCTTGTCCGATTTGCTGGGGCCTATAAATGTTGACCACGCCCTGTCCGGGGCGGTAGCGCAGCAGGTGATCCCGGGTACCGATCCAGAGGTCGCCGTTGCGGCTCTCGATGATTGCGCGGATGTCGAGGTCTTTGGATGGCAAACCGGCGAGGTACACTTTTTCCACGCGGTCCTGCTCCCGGTCGTAGCGATGTAAGCCATCCCAGGTGCCTATCCAGAGTCGCTGTTGGCTGTCCATAAGCAGAGCCGCCACGAAGGGGTTGTCCAAGCCATAAGGGCTTTCGGGCTGTACCCCAAAATGCCGGAAGCGCTCTTGCCGCCGGTCAAAGCAAGAAAGCCCGCGGGCGGTACCGACCCATAATTCTTCTTCCATGCCCTCCTCCAGGCACATGGCATCGCGGTGGACCAGCCCCTGCGCTTCGCGCCCGGCCCGGTCGGCGGGGAACGCCTGCAAACGCTCGCCATCAAAACGAAAGATACCTCTAGAGGAGGCCAGCCACAGGTAGCCATCCCGGGTCTGGATGATTTCGCGCAGGTTGCCGATGTTGCCTCCGGCTTCAGCCAAGGGAAACTGGATGTCCATCGCGATCTGCTGGGCCGATACCTGCGGTACCCCCAGCCAGCAAAGGATGCATAGCAGGCTGCCTCTAAGCCAACGGCCGTTTCTTTGGGATGCCAACCAAGACACAAGTCCGTCCATAGGAGAAATCTAGGGAGCTAAGTAAGTAGGGAGGCCTGTATATCCAGGCCCGGCTTATAAGCAATCGGGTTGATTTCCCCCTTCTCGGCTCTCCCCTTACGGCTCAACCCTTGCTCGGCCAATCGTATTCGTCTGTTCTGGACAACCTTAAATATACGCCATTGCAGCAAGGATAAAAAATGGGTTCTCTGACCAAAATGGCGGGAAGCTGGTTCCGTGGCTTCCCAATCAAAGATCCGCCTTCGGAGGAGCCGCGGGGTTTTCGGGCTGGAAGCCCGAGGTACAGTCGGCTGCGCTGTTGGCATGGCATCAACGCTGGCCGGGCAAAAGCAGGGGTTTTGACAGCCCTGCCAGCATAGCCATTCACAAGCTAGCCGGGCGGCTTCAGCCCCCGGCCCCAAGCAGCCCTGCCAGCGTGGGGGGCGGGAGTGGTGGTGTATAAGGCTTGGCCTGATCCTGCATTTTTACCAAATTTGAAACCTTCAAGTCCAACAGAAGTACCTCAACTATGAATTTTCGTAACTTCGAAAAAGATGCTACCTCTTCACGACAGGACGCAAGTTCCCTTTCAGACTTTGCCTCTCCCCTCACCGAGCTACGCGAGTTGGTCAATGCCAATCAGCCCATCGCCCCGGACAAGCGCCACCGACTGGCCCTGTATTATGGCAAGGCCTTCGTAACCAGTATGTTGGGACAGGCTGAGCGCTGGTTTTATCAGCGGAAGCTCCAGGCTTACCGGCCGCAACATCCGCCGCTTTTTATCTTGGGTCACTGGCGAAGTGGCACTTCTTTTCTACAGGCTACCCTGGCTCAAGCGCCCGATTACACCCATTTCAATAAGTTTCAGGCCCTTTTCCCGCGCTCGTTTCTCCTCACCCGTCGTAGTTTAAAACCGCTGATCGACTATACGCTCAATCACCTGGGGCCGGTGCAAGCCTGGCGCAAGCGCATCTCGCATGACTTTCAGTCCCTCGATAGCGCCGCCGAGATTGAGGTGGCCTTGGTTAACCAGATGAGCCCTTATTCCTTCCACTGGGGGCAGGTATTCCCCCAAAACTGGCAATATTACTTCGACCGCTACCTCTTCATGGAGGGCATCAGCCAGCGTGAATACCATGCCTGGCAGCGGGCCGTCCTCCACCTCAATAAAAAAGTCAACTACCTGCACCCTGAGAAGCGGCTGCTAGTCAAAAACCCTGGCGATACTGCCCGGGTACGGCATTTGCTCAAGCTCTATCCCGAGGCCCGGTTTATCTTCATTCACCGCAATCCCTACGACGTCTTTTATTCCAACATCAAGCTGTGGAAGCTCATCCTGGCCAGTTTGGCGGTGCAAGACACTTCCGAAGCCCAAATCAAGGCCGCTATCCGCTACATTTACCGGCGCATGCACGAGCATTACCTCGAAGACCGGGCCCTTATCCCCCCGGAGCAACGGGTAGAGATCGACTACGAAAGCTTCCGGCTCGCGCCGGTAGACACCTTGGCCGAGGTGTACGAGCACCTGCGGCTACCCGGCTTTGACGAGCACCAAGCGGGCTTCCAAGCCTATGCGGATAGCCAGCAGTATCGCCCCAGCCGCTATGTCTACCTTAGCGAGGATATCACGCAGTTGAACCAGGAGTGGGGCCATATTTTTGAGGCTTTGGGCTATGAACCGCTGCTCATGAACAAAGCGAGAGAGGGAACAGCCTAAGGCTTCTCTACCAAAAGCGCTCACCTCCCCTGCGGAAGCGAGCGCTTTATGTTATCCCCCAAAAAAACCTGTCTACAACCGCACTGCCCGCGGCTGCAGGTCGGTCAGCTCGGCGATGCGTACCGGCTCCCCCGACTCGATGCTTTTGCGCGCCGCAATCCCAATCAGGATGGACATGGCCCCGTCGCGCGAGCCAGCCATGTGGTGGTAGGGGTCCGGTGCCTCGGGGTTGCGGAAGATCTTGTCGTGCAGGCGCTTGTCGCCCCCGCCGTGGCCGCCCCGCTGATAGGTCACCGGGACCAGCTCGTACTTGTTCCAGTTTTTGTGGACCACCAGGGGGTTCATGCTCACTTCTTCCTGGCCTTTTTGGGCCATTTCAGCCGTGTGCAGGGCTTCCTGGTCCAGGTTTTCATTTTCTATCCACGGGATGTCCTGCCAGGCCTCAATGCGGCCGTCCATGCCGTTGAAGGCGATGCGCCAGCCCTCGAAGGGCGAGTAGGTGGTCAGCGAATAGTTGACCAGCACGTTGTTGGCGTATTTGATGTTGGCCGACATCTTGTCGTAGATGTTGATCTCGTGGCGGAAGAGGCAATTGTCGCGAATGTAGCCATCGTGCTGCTCATGGTTCGCATAGAGGCCCATCAGGCGCTCGCTCCCGGTGATGTCCCAATAGAATTTGCAGTCATTCTTGTGGGGGCAGGTGCGGCATTTGTCACCGCGAAAGGGACCATTGCTGCCGTAGTGCTCCAGGTCGCCGTAGGCAAAGACTTCTTCTGGCTCAGAGTCCAGCCACCAGTTGACCAGGTCGAAGTGGTGGGTGGCCTTATG
>CAZIVQ010000445.1:0-1475 GCA_964542415.1 uncultured Bacteroidia bacterium
CAACTGTTGTACCTCTGCTTACCTCCCCCCCAGCAAGCTTAACAATTAGCTAACATTCAAAATTTGCGTGCTTCGGATTTTTTTTACGTTTAAAATTTATTTATTTCTTTCATGGCCGTACACTTTTTTTAGCCTGAGGGGCAGAAAAAAGCCTCCAAGTTCCTTGACAATATCGAGAAAAGATAGTAAGCGAGGTCAGAGACATGGTCAAAAGCCTTCTGTGCCAAGGTAATAGGCCCCATGCGGTGTACCCTGTCCGCCCTGACAATAGGAGAGATGACCGCCTTGTCGCATTGCTTGATGAGCAGGCCGGTGCAGAAGGTAAAAATAAAAGCGAGAGACAAGACGATCAGCAGGTTGGCGATGCGCTCGGGGCAGCTGAGCATGGACTTGTCCAGATGGAAGCCTGCCGATTTCATCTGCTTGAACAGGGTCTCAATTTTGAACCTGAGCTTGTAATACTTGCAAGCCATCTGGCCCAGGTCCATGTTGGTCAGTAGCGGAATGGGGTTGTCAAATTTCTTGCTCTTCCACAGCAGGGCGTTGTCGCGCCCGCAGCCGCCCTCGAAAAAGACGATCTCCCGGCCCTCAAGCAGAGGGAGCACAGAGTCGAGCCTTCCTGTTTCGCCCCCAAAGTTCACCTGTCTGTCCAGGGAGGTGCGCAGGACGAACTCCCAGCCGTTCTCCCAGCAGAAATCTCGCAGCCCCTGCCCATCGAACTCGCCATCTCCCAGCAGCACGACCCGGCATGGCAGCCCCTGAGCCAGTATGCTGAGACACTTACGGGCCAGCTCTGTGTGGGTAGCATCAGAAAAATGGCCCTTCCCCCCTTTGCGGCTGATCCATACAATAGGGATGGCGTATTTGCCCCAGATGACCGACAGCATGAGCGTCGCGCATTTTTGCCCCGTCTCGCTGCCGTCCATAGCCAGGATTATTTCGCCCTTCTGCATCAGTCGACTTAGCAGCAGAGCGATGTAAGGGGCAAAAAAGATGTCCCAATCGCTCCACTTGCTCATCAACCAGCGCTTGGCTTGCTTTAGCCTGCTTTCGCTCTGACGCTTGTCCTGCTCCCCTTCCGCCGGACGGCTCATGCCTTCCAAACTGCAGCGCTTCGTCCTGATGCAGGAGCTTACCATGCTCGCAAGCACATTCAGGCGACGTAAGTGATTGCCTTGGGCAGGCACATTAGAGCAGCGAATTAAAAAATTCAACGTACTTTTGTGTAGGCTTCGGCTCATAAGGGGTGTTTTTGTGTGGTGGAATACACAAATATTCACCCCTTATTTCTTTTCTCGAAAAGTCAAAGAACTTTTTTCACTTGCTCCCAGAATAAGCCCAGAAAAAAGTGTACGGTTATAAAATCGGGGTTAACCACAAAGGGCACTGAGGTATTTCACTGAGGCCACAGAGGTTAGTTTGCAGGGCTCAGAGTCGTTTATCGTCTGATCGTTCATCGCTCATCCTTTTTCTCA
>CAZIVQ010000445.1:1575-2768 GCA_964542415.1 uncultured Bacteroidia bacterium
TCTGATCGTTCATCGCTCATCCTTTTTCTCATCTCTCATCTCTTTTCTCTCCTCAGAGGTTGGTCTGCAGGGCTCAGAGTCGTTTATCGTCTGATCGTTCATCGCTCATCCTTTTTCTCATCTCTCATCTCTTTTCTCTCCTCACATGACCGGCGAACTCTCCAAAGTGGAAATCCGGGTCTTCACCGACCAGAGCTACCGCAAGCAGGTGGGGCGCTTCGAATTGCCCATCAACCCGGAGCAGTTTTCCCAGCAGTTTCAGATCAACTTTGACCAGGAACAGGCGGCGGGTTCGCAGGGCAACGACCCGCGCTTCAAGTTCACCAAGCCAGAGGAGCTGAAGCTGGACTTTGTCTTCGACGGGACGGGGGTAGTACCCAAAAAGGGCACAGACGACTTCCACAAAGACGTGACCAAGCAGGTGGAGGAATTCTTGGCGGCGGTCTACACCATGAACAGCAACACCCACAAGCCCAATTTTCTGCGGCTGCTGTGGGGCGACTTTTCCTTTGGGACCCGCAACGGCTTCGACTGCATCCTCAAGGACCTCTCAATCACCTATCCCCTCTTCGACTCGAACGGCAAGCCGCTGCGGGCCAAGCTCAGCGCCACCTTTCTCAACTACATTGAGCAGGTGCGGCGGGTGCGGGAAGAAGGGAAAAATTCGCCCGATGTCACCCACCGGCGCAAGGTGAAGGAAAAAGACAGCCTGCCCCTGATGGCCCACAACATCTACGGGGACGCGTCCTACTACCTGCAAGTGGCCAAAGTCAACGGCCTGATTAACTTCCGCCGCCTACGCACCAACCAGGATTTACGCTTTCCCCCCATCGATACTTCTGCCACATGAGTGACCGCATCATCCCGCAAAACAGCCAATATGGCGTCGTGACTTTCAAGTTACTGGCGAACGGTAAGGACGTGAGCCAAGACTACACGGTCTTGTCCTTCAGCGTGCAGCGGGAGGTGAATCGCATTCCCCGGGCGACCCTCGTGTTGAGGGATGGAGAAGTATCGGAGGAAACGTTTCCGACCAGCGAGGGCAGGGACTGGGTGCCCGGCACCGAAATCGAAATCAAGGCGGGGTTTGATAGCCGGGATGAAACCGTGTTCAAAGGGCTGGTGGTCAAGCAGACCATCCGGGCGCGGGAGAGTGGCTCCTCCCTCACCTTGCTATGCAAGGACAAAGCCGC
>CAZIVQ010000445.1:2868-4589 GCA_964542415.1 uncultured Bacteroidia bacterium
AAAGCCGCTATTTCGAAGAAAAAAAAGACAGCGATGCCCTCAAGACGATCATCGGTGAGCATAGCGGGTTGAAAGCCAAGGTCGATGCCACCACCGAGAAGCATCCGGAACTGGTGCAGCATCAGGCCACGGATTGGGATTTTGTCCTGAGTCGGGCCGAGGCCAACAGCATGGTGGTTTTGGTAAAAGATGGAGAGGTGGCGGTGAAGAAACCGGCCTTGAGTGGCAGCCCCATTGTTTCTCTCGCCTATGGGGCCAACGTGATTTCCTTCGACCTGGCGCTCGATGCCGAGACGCAGCTACAGGCGGTAGAGGCCACTTCCTGGGATTTTTCGCAGCAAAAGGTGCAGACTGGCAAAGGTAGTGAGCCTACGGTCCCCGCGCTGGGCAACCTCACCGGCAAAAAGCTGGGGGAGGTGCTGAGTCCCAAAACGTTGGCCTTGGTTCACCCTGGTCAAGTGAAGCAACCCGAATTGAAAGCCTGGGCCGAAGGCCAACTACTCAAGAGCCGCTTGGCCAAGCTGCGCGGCACCATTAAGACGCAGGGGTTTCCAGAAGCTGCGGCCGACGCCCTGGTCGAGCTGACGGGCATGGGGGCTCGCTTCAATGGCAAAGCTTATATCTCGGGCTTCCAGCACGAACTGCGCGAGGGCGCTTGGCACACCTACCTGCAACTGGGCCTGGACCCGGATTGGTTTGTGGAGGAGAAAAAAGGCATTAGCCAAGCGTCGGCGTCGGGCTTGCTGCCCGGCATCCGGGGCCTGCACCCGGCGGCGGTGAAGGAGATCGCTGACGACCCGGAGGGAGAAGCCCGCATCAAGGTGGTGATCCACACCCTCGACGCCAAAGGCAAAGGCACCTGGGCCCGCCTCGCTACCCTTGATGCGGGCAACGAACGCGGCACTTTCTTTTTGCCCGAAGTAGGCGATGAGGTGGTCGTGGGTTTCATCAACGATGACCCCCGCGATGCGGTCATCCTGGGCATGCTGCACAGCAGCAAACTCAAGCCGCCGCTGACGGCGACCAAAGACAACCACGAAAAGGGCCTGGTAACCCGCTCCAAACTCAAACTGATGTTTGACGACGACAAGAAGGTCATCACCCTCGAAACGCCAGGCGGAAACATGATGACCATTTCAGATGATGCTAAAGGCCTCGAACTCAAAGACCAGAATGGCAACACCCTGACCCTGGACGACCAGGGCATCACCCTGAAAAGTGCCAAGGACATCATCCTCGAAGCCACCGGCAAAGTCAACGTCAAAGCTACCCAAGACGCCAGCATCGAGGGCCTGAACCTCAACCTTAAGGCCCAGGCCCAATTCAAAGCCGAAGGCAGCGCCGGGGCGGAGGTCTCGACCAGTGCGGTGGCGGTGCTGAAGGGGTCGCTGGTGCAGATAAATTGAATTAACTGCTCGGATTTCAACGCAGAGAGCGCAAAGTTTTCGCGAAGAGCGCAAAGATTTTACTCAAACCAACCCCAATCACTTTCCCTCCGCGACCTCTGCGCCTCCTCCGCGACCTCCGCGGTAAAAACCAGCACACCAGAACTCAAAACCCCAAACTCAAAACTGCCCCCCCATGGGAAAACCCGCCGCCAGAATTAACGACATGCACGTCTGCCCGATGAGTACCGGCCCGGTGCCCCACGTAGGCGGACCGATCACCGGGCCGGAGATCGGAAGAGCACACGTCTGAACTCCAGTCACGTGAAACGATCT
>CAZIVQ010000446.1:0-4576 GCA_964542415.1 uncultured Bacteroidia bacterium
CCTCTCCCAAAAATTTTGCCAAGGGCGGGGGCTTTGCTAACTTTGTTGTAGGTTCGTTGCGTGATGAAGGAAAAATGGGTATATTTAGCTGCGAATTTAAGTAGCTGATTGTTAGTAGTTTTTGCCCTTTGACTTCGACCAATTGATAACCTGCAACCAGGGAGCGGTGATTAGGCTGATCAGCCAACCAGGCCTGGTGATCTGTTTGAAAAAAATTCAACGCGGTGGCCAAACAAACATCCTCACGTCGTAGCAGGCGCTCCAAAAAGAAAAAATCGACGCAGGGGCCTATTTCTTCCCTGCTCAACCTGGGTCAAGCCCTGCAATCCACCCCCGAAAGCCGGGAGCAGCGCCGCAAGGTGCTGGCCTGGAGCCTGATTTTTTTGTCCCTGCTGTCCATTGTCGCCTGTATCTCCTACTTTTTTACCGGGCGGGCCGATCAGTCAGTGACCGAGGGCGGGGTAGAACGAGCCTACAAAGCCGGTAACTGGCTGGGGTTCCTGGGGGCCAAAGCCGCCGACTACATCATCCACCGGGGCTTCGGCCTCTTCGGCTTTGTGCCCTTGCTCTACACTTTTTTGCTTGGGCTGGTGTTGCTGGAGAATGACTTCTACCTCTACGCCAAGCGCATTTTCAAGTATGTGGTCTTTATCGTGCTCTTCGGCTCGGTTTTTTTGGCTTACATTGAAATTCTCACCGGTTCGGTCACCGGGGACTTGGGAGGAGGCATCGGTCATTTCATCAACCTATGGCTCGAGCCCTACGTGAGCTGGGTGGGCATTGGGTTCCTGTTGCTGTTTGCCCTGCTGATCTTCGTGGTGCTTAACTTCAACGCCGAGGTACGCGCCTCTCGCCTGTTGGCCAGCCTCAAGTCGGCGAGCATTTCTATCGGTTCCCGCAGCAACGGCCGCCGCAACCGCCCGGTCAAAGAAACCGTGTCCCTGCGGCAGCGCCTGCGCGATGGCCTGCTCAAAGCCATCGGAGTAGATCCCGAGGTGGTGGCCCAGGCCGAAGCCGGAGAGAGCCCCCCTGAGCCCGCAGCCAAAGACAGCGCCTCTCCGGCCAAGTCTTCTCCCGCTCCCCCCAAACCAGTCAAAAAAGGCCAGGCGGTCAACCTCGACCTCAAAGCGGACCAGGACCCGCCTAAAGCCTCGAAGTCAGGCGGCAAAGACGACGACAACTCCCAATTGGAACTGATCATCGAAGCCCCTAAAGATGAGCCCGCCTTCGAGCTGATCGAGCCCCGCAAAGAAAACAAGCAGTTGGAGCAGGTCGGCGACGACAACATCGGCCGGGTGGTGGGCGAAGAAAACTTTGAAAAAATCGTCCCGGAGGAAGACCAGGAGATCGAAAATGCCGATGAAATCATCGACTGGGAAGCTTATGATCCTACCCTGGAACTCTCTGATTATGAGCGACCACCGTTTGAGATCCTCGAAGACCACGGTGGCGGGCAGGGCCGCGAAGTGAACCGCGAGGAGCTGGAGGAGAATAAAAACAAGATTCTCAAGACCCTGCAGGATTACGGCATCAGCATCACCAGCATCAAGGCCACCATCGGTCCTACGGTGACCCTCTACGAGATCGTGCCGGCGGCCGGGGTGCGCATTTCCAAAATCCGCAACCTCGAGGACGACATCGCCCTTAGCCTCGCGGCCCTGGGCATCCGCATCATTGCGCCCATTCCAGGCAAGGGCACCATCGGCATCGAGGTGCCCAATTCGATCCGCGAGATCGTGTCCCTGCGGGGAGTATTGACCACCGAGAAATTCTTGAATTCCAAGGCCGCCCTGCCCATTGCCATCGGCCGCACCATCTCCAACGAGGTCTTCATCGCCGACCTGCACAAGATGCCGCACCTGCTGATTGCCGGGGCCACCGGGCAAGGTAAGTCCGTCGGGCTAAACACCATCATTGCCTCGATTCTCTACAAGCGCCACCCGGCCGAGGTCAAATTCGTGCTCATTGACCCCAAGAAGGTGGAAATGAGCCTCTACCAAGCGCTGGAGTACCACTTTCTGGCGGCCTTGCCCGATCAGCATGAGCCCATCATCACCGATGTACAGGACGCGGTGAAGGTGCTCAAGAGCCTTTGTATCGAGATGGACCAGCGCTACGACATGCTCAAAAAGGCGCGGGTACGCAACCTGCAGGAGTACAACACCAAGTTTACCAACCGCAAGCTCAACCCGCGCAAGGGGCATAAATTTCTGCCCTACATCGTGCTGGTGATCGACGAGCTGGCCGATATGATGATGACGGCCGGGAAAGAAGTAGAAATGCCGATTGCGCGGCTGGCGCAGCTCGCCCGCGCGGTGGGCATCCACCTCTGCGTGGCCACGCAGCGGCCCTCGGTCAACGTGATCACGGGCATCATCAAAGCCAACTTCCCCGCCCGGATGAGTTACCGGGTGATCTCCAAGGTCGACTCCCGTACCATCCTCGACGCCAACGGCGCTGACCAATTAATTGGACGGGGGGACCTGCTGCTTTCCACTGGAAGTGACCTAATTAGGCTACAGTCTGCGTTTATCGACACCCCCGAGATCGAGCGGCTGGTGGACCACATCGCGCAGCAGCGCAGCTATGCCGAGCCCTACATTTTGCCGGAGATGCCTTCGGAGGGGGATGACGAACTAGAGGACGACGAGCCCTTCGACCGGGACAGCCGCTTTGACGAGGCCGCGAGGCTGATTGTGCGCTATCAGATCGGGTCGGCTTCGCTGATCCAGCGCAAGCTCAAGCTGGGTTACAACCGGGCGGGCCGCATCATCGATCAGCTGGAAAAAGCCGGAGTCGTGGGGCCGCATTCGGGTTCCAAAGCCCGGGATGTGCTGCTGACCGACGAGGCGGAGTTGGAACGGTATTTGAATAATCTATCGTGAATATAAGTTGAGAGCCTTAAGGACTGCTGCTAGCGGTCCTCGCCGGGAAAGCGAAAAGGTTTTTGGCTGGTATTCGGCGAAATCCTCTTGGGTTTCGTTATTCGAATCCCACCCGTAAACGATAGAAACATGAAACGACTGTTGATGGCGGGGCCGATCTGCTTGTTGATCGGCGCGCTGCTTAGCGGTTTTGCCAGTGTCCCACCACAGGCGAGCCGCATCCTGGATGACTCCCGGGCTAAATTTGAGTCCCTGCAAGACCTTTCTGCCCGCTTTCGCTACGAGATCTCCAATCCCAACCCGGATATGCGAGCTGTGGCCCGCGAAGGCAGCCTGAAGTTCAAGCAAGGCAAGTATGTCCTCGACCTGGGCGACCAAGTGATTTTCTGTGATCGCCAAACCCTCTGGATCTATTTGCCTTACGACAAGGAGGTGATGATCACCCCCTACGATCCCGACGCGGGGATCAATGTGGAGTCGATTTTCTCCATCTACCAAAGCAACAGCGATGCCCGTTACGACGGGACCGCCACGGTGCATGGGCAAGCCTGCCACAAGGTTTTTCTCGCCCTCAAAAATCCCACCCAAGATTACCATCAGGCTTACCTTTGGATCAACAAGGAAACCCTGCTACCGGAGAAAATCGCGCTCATCGACCGCAAGCAGACGAAAACCACTTACGAGTTTCTTGACCTGACAATCAATGCCGGACTCGATGATGCGGCTTTCCGCTTTGATTCGGGTAGCCATCCCGAGGTGGAAATTTATGATGAGCGTTAAAAAAAGCGGTGTTCAATACCTGTCCTCCACATCCTTGCGGCTTCGTCCTGGGCGAAATCGTAGGGATGTGTGGGTTTTGAGCCCTGCCCTTGGGGGAATTTTGTAAGTTTGTTTTTAAGGCCCCCGGTACTTGCTTCTTATACCCTACTCTCTAAAAAAATCTTATGCGAATTTTTCTGTTGCTTTCCCTGTTTGCTGGGCTGCTCTTCACTGGCCTTTCTGCCCAATCCGGAGATAGTGAGCGCATTTTGAAGCAGTCTCAGGAAAAACTTGAGAGCCTGAGCGACCTCAAGGCTGATTTTACCTACGTCATCTCCAACCCTTCCATCACCCGGCAGCCAGAGCCCCGGCAAGGCCAAGTCCGTTACAAAAGCGGGATGTACGCGCTGCTGATGGACGACCAAGAAGTGTACTGTGACCTGGAAACCCAATGGATTTACCTGCCAGAGGTTTCTGAGGTGAGCATCCTCGATTACGAAGAAGGCGAGGGAATGTCTTTGTCCACGATCTTCGAGATTTACGAGACCAACGCGGTGCCCCGCTACGAAGGCAAAGAAACCGTCCATGGCAATGAATGCCACAAGATTTTCCTGGCCATCAAGGACCCCTCCGTCGACTACAACCAAGCTTACCTGTGGATCAACACCCGCACCCGGCTCCTAGAAAAGGTCTCGCTGATCGACCGGCGGCAGACGACCACCATTTTCGAATTCCTCGACTTGAAAACCAATACCGGGCTGAGCATCGCTGATTTTCGCTTTGACCCGGCCAAGCATGAGGGCGTGGAAGTATATGACGAGCGGTAGGGCTTCCATGGTCTCCCCATTAATCGCCTAAAACCCTGTCAGCGTTCCCCAAACGCTGACAGGGTTACCAGAATAACCTCCCAGCTGCCACACGCGCGATACATG
>CAZIVQ010000447.1:0-4575 GCA_964542415.1 uncultured Bacteroidia bacterium
GCAGGCCACGGTGGCCCTCTCGCTTACTGAAACCAAGCCGGTATCGATCACCCTTACCGACCTGCAAGGTCGGCAGCTCTCTAACCTGCACCAGGGCTATTTGTCCGCCGGCCGACATGAATTCCGCTGGGACGGCACCCGCTTCGACGGGCAGCCCGTCACCAATGGCGTGTACCTCGTACACATCCGCACCGAAGACGACAGCCACGTCGTCAAGCTGACCCTGCAGCGATAAACGCAGCCCCTGATATCCAAGACCGGGCGGCCCTCTATTTGAGCGCCGCCCGGCTTTTTTATGCAGGACCGAGGTGCTATCTTTAGTGACTTGATTGCTCCATGAAAACTGTTATAGAATGCGCTTAACACTTTCAGGGCAAAAACAGGACGGGTGAGCAGCCCTGACAGCGTGAAAACCTTGCTCCCTGAAAACTGTTCCCTACAAACTGTTCACTGTTCACTGTTCACTGAAAACTGCTCCCTGAACCATGCCTAACATTTCTGCTCGTGCCCACGCCATCCCGGCTTCGCCCATCCGCAAGCTCGTGCCCTTCGCTGAGGTCGCCAAGGCCCGGGGCACCTACATTTACCACCTGAACATCGGCCAGCCGGACATTGCCACACCGCCGGTTTACTTCGAAGCCATCGCCAAAGCCGACCTCAAGGTGCTAGCCTACAGCCACTCTGCCGGCAACGTCTCGCTGCGGCAAGCCATCGCCGCTTACTACGGCCGCTTGGGCTTTCCCCTCACTACAGACCAGGTGATCGTGACCACCGGGGCCTCCGAAGCCCTCAGCTTTGTCTTCGCCAGCATCATGAACCCCGGCGACGAAGTCATCATCCCCGAGCCATTCTACGCCAATTACAACAGCTTCTCCCTCTTCACCAACGCCAAGGTGGTGCCGGTTACGACCCGAGTGGAAGAGGATTTCGACCTGCCGGACATCGAGGCTTTTGCCCCCCTGATCAACGAGCGAACCAAGGGCATTCTCATCTGCAACCCCGGCAACCCGACCGGCGTCACCTACTCGCCCGAGGCCTTGGCCAAACTGCGCGACCTGGCACTGGAACACGACCTCTTCCTCGTAGCCGACGAAGTCTACCGCGAGTTTGTCTACGACGGGCTCACCCATCAGTCGGTGCTGGCGCAGGAAGGGCTAGAAAACCACGCCATCGTCATCGACTCAGTTTCCAAGCGCTTCTCAGCCTGCGGGGCCCGCATCGGCTGCGTGGTCCCCCGCAACCCGGAGGTGAGGGGGGGGGTGATGAAATTGGCGCAGGCCCGCCTCTCCCCCCCTACCCTGGGGCAGATCGGCTCGGAGGCGGTCTATGCCTTGCCCCAGACCTTTTATGACGAGGCGCGGGAAGAATATGCCGCCCGCCGCGATGTGCTCACCCAACGGCTCAGCCAAATTCCGGGCGTGGTTTGTCCAGAGGTGAATGGGGCTTTCTACGCCCAGGTACGCCTGCCGATCGACCAGAGCGAGAAGTTCTGTCGCTGGATGCTGGAAGAATTTTCGCACGAAGGGGCCACGGTGATGATGGCCCCCGGCGATGGCTTCTACGCCACGCCCGGCCTGGGCCAAGACGAGGTACGCATCGCCTACGTGCTGAACCAAGCCGACCTCCACCGGGCCATGGACTGCCTCGAAGCAGGCTTGGCCGCCTATCCGGGCCGGGTAGGCAAGGCCACGGGGCAGGCGGCGACGGGTTGAGGGAGAATTAGCAGCAGGTAAACGAAAATGAGCCAGGCAGTTCTCACTGCCTGGCTCATGGCTTGTTGGACGCGACCACGCTTTTGGTGATCAAGGGCCGGATTATCGAAGGTCCGCCGCCGGAGGACGCTTCCTTTTCCCTCCCCATCCGGAAATCCGGTCCCGCGAAACTGGGTTAATTCTCCAAGGCTACTGGCTCACCACCACCTCCGGCAAGGCTGTCCAATGCTTGTGCTCGGCGGTGTAGTAGAGGTAAGCTCGGGAAGCTTGGGCGGCGAAGGTGCCCGGCACTTCGGCTTTGAGGTCCAGGCCGATCTCCCGCGTCTCGCGGGGCCGCAGCTGCCGGTAGTAGAGCACCAGCTCCTGCCCCCGCACTTCGTAGCAGTCGAAGACGCCTTTTTCTTGTAGCTCCTTGAGCTGCCAGGGCTGCGGCGCGAGCCCCCCCGGCAAGCCGATCACGGCCAAGGTCATGGGCTGTCCTTGCTGGGTGCGGTTGCGCAGTTGCACCCGCAGGCGCACGGTCTCGCCTACGCGCAGGCGGGTGCGGGCCAGGGTAGGCTCCACCTCCACCGGGCAAGCTTCGCTGGCTGGCGGCAAGGCTGTGGCGTAGTCGAGCGCCAAGGTGTAGGGCAGGGCCTGCCCAGTGCGGATGAATTTCACCCGCAGTTCCTGCTCGCCTTCCCCCAACCCTGCTTCCAGGCCGCTCAGCACGATGGGCTCGGTCTCCTGCGCCAGGTAACGCTGGCTGCCAATCAGCTCGCCACGGGCGTAAACCTCAATCTCGCCGCTTTCGGCAGTATGCTGGGAAAATTGTGCATACTCGATCAGGGCGCGGAGGGCCAGCACGGTGCTGTGGGTGTTGGCGTAGGCGCCGAAGCCGTTGCGCTGGCTGCGCAGCCAGCCTGCGGCCTGGTCCAGGGCCTTGCGATCGGGTTGCGGAGCCTTCATCAGGGCCAGCATGGCCAGCGAAGTGGTCTCGACCTGCAAGCTGTTGCCACCCGAACCGGGAGCCGAGCGCAGGGTCGCCTCGTCTTGCCAGAGGCCTTCGCCCTGTTGCAAGGCCCGCAGCGTGGCCAGTAGCTCCAACGCGTCGTCGGTGCGGCCGAGATTCATCAGCAGGTTGGCGGTAAGGGCCAGCTGGTAGGGATGGCGGCTATCGCGGGCGGTACGGAGGGCAAAGTCTGCTTCGTTGCGCAGGTCCGTGAAGCCCGCTTCGGTCAGGGCATAGGTAATGTAGAGGCTGTTGGTGGCCTCGTCGCTCAGGCCAAATTGATGCAGGGCGCGGGGGTTGCGCTTAAACCCACCTTTGCCGTCGCGCCGGTCCAGCAGCCACTGCGCCGTGCGGTCGATCATTTTTTGATCTACCCTTTCGTACACCTTGGCCATGTCCACAAATTCCATCAAGCCGTAGGCGGTGAGGCCCTCGTGGCCGGGATCGCCGCCAAACCATTCGAAACCGCCGCTTTTCGACTCGAAGGTCATCAGGCGGTCATATCCTTTGCTGATCAATTTCTGGGCCCGGAGACGAATATCGGGCTTGTCTTGATCGGTTTTTTCCAGGTAACTCAGCACCAGCAGGTTTGGGTAGGTGGTGGAAGAAGTCTGCTCGAAGCAGCCGTGGGGCTCGCGCAGCATGCCTTCGAGGCCTTTAAGTACCTCAGCCTGGGTGCTGGGGTAGGCGATGAGGCGCAGCCGGGCCGAACCAGACACCGGATGCCGTAAATCAGCGAGGTAGGTAGCGTCTTTGGCTTCGCCAGAAAAGGACAACTGCACCGGAAAGCCCTTGGCGGCGTTGCGCACGGGCAGGGTAATGCGGTCGGCGAAGCCACCTTGACGGAAGGCTATGCTCAGCGAATCGACGGTGAGCAGGGTGTCGACCACACAAGGGAGAAAGAGCGTGGTAGCTTCGCCGGGCGCGAGGTCGAGCTTGACGGCATCTGCCGAAAGGGGATGCAGGTTGGCGGGCCAAGCGAGCTGCAAGGGCCCGCGCAGGCGCTGCTGGCTGTGGTTGACCAGGTTGAGGGGCAACTGCAAGGTGTCTTGGGCCGTGAGCAAAGCCGGGAGGCGCAGGTCGAGGCTGAAGGGGAGCTGGGAGAAAATCTTGTGCTCCGCCCGGCCCACAGTTCCGTATTGGCCGATGCCTTCGACCGTGAAATGAAAAGCCGAGATGGCGTCAAAGGTGTAGAAGCTGAACTCGGCTTCGCCGCGGCGACCGGTTTCGAGGTTTCCTTCCCAGTGCAAGGTCTGGCGGAAGTCGCTGCGGTTCAGGGTGCGGCGCTCGTCGCCGTACTGCGGCGCGGCAAATTCGCGGGCGCGGTGGAGTTGCGGTGACTTGCCAGGTTTGGGGTTGGGATTGAGGAGAATGACCGCCTGCTCGGGGGTGATGGCCTGGCTTTGCGGGTTGTCGTCCTCAAGGCGGAAAGTAAAAGGCACGTTTACCCAAAACGATTGGGGTCTTCCCGCTTGAATCGACGGGCTAAAGCGCAATTGCTCTATTTTTTCTTCTACCGCTTTGGCCAGTAGCGGATGGCCTTGCTTGACTACCTGATAGCGGCTGGGGCTCCCCCGCTTATCGATCAGCACCCGCACGACTACCTGCCCCTCAACTGCCGCGTCGCGGGCGAGGGCAGGGTAGCCGATTTGCTGGCGTACCGCATCAAGGTTGATGGCGCGGGGTTCCTCTTCGACCATCAGAACACGAGAGATCTCTGGTGCCTGTTCCTGGCGATTCGCCAGGAACCCTTCTTCATCCTCCCATTGCTGAATCTGCGCCCAGGCTTCTTTTGGCCCTGCCTCCCGCTCCGCTGCCAAGTCTTCTTCAAAGGCCATTTCTGCCTCGGGGGTAGGTTCCTGGATTCCAATC
>CAZIVQ010000448.1:0-4568 GCA_964542415.1 uncultured Bacteroidia bacterium
GCCTAGGAATAACAGGACCGAAGGCGTTTTTTGTCTTCCGAACCTACCCTTTTACCATGCAACTCACGATTACCAACCTGTCCAAGACCTATCCCAACGGGGTGGAGGCGCTCAAAAATGTCTCCCTGACCATCGAGCCGGGGATGTTTGGCCTGCTCGGCCCCAACGGCGCGGGAAAATCCAGCCTGATGCGCACCATCGCCACCTTGCAGGAGCCCGATGCGGGCAGCATCACCTTGGGTGACATCGACGTGCTGACCCAAAAAGAGGAAGTGCGCAAGCTGCTGGGCTACCTGCCGCAGGAATTTGGCGTCTATCCCAAGGTAAGCGCCGAAAAGCTGCTCGATCACCTCGCGGTGCTCAAAGGCATCACCCAGAAGGGGGAGCGCAAGGAGCTGGTTGAGGCCCTGCTCCACCGGGTCAACCTCTGGGCCGCCCGCAAGAAAAACCTCGGCGGCTACTCCGGCGGCATGCGGCAGCGCTTTGGCATCGCCCAGGCCCTGCTGGCCAACCCCAAGCTCATCATCGTCGACGAGCCCACCGCCGGGCTCGACCCCGCCGAGCGCAACCGCTTCCATAACCTGCTGGCTGAGCTGGGCGAAAACGCCGTGGTCATTCTCTCCACCCACATTGTCGACGACGTGAAGGAACTCTGCACCGACATGGCCATCATCAACGAAGGCGTCATCCTCATGACCGGCCACCCGCTGCGCGCCCTGGATGAACTGGCCGGAAAAATCTGGCGCAAGCGCCTGCCAAAGGAAGAACTCGAAGCCCACAAGGCCAGTTTCCACGTCATCTCCGACAAGCTCATCTCTGGCCAGCCACAAATCCACGTGCTGAGCGACAGCCAGCCCGACCCCACTTTTGAGGCCGTAGAGCCCGACCTGGAGGATGTGTATTTCTCCCAAATCTTCAGCCAGCCTTTGGCTTCCGTCAGCCAATAGGCTTCCTTGTTTGCGCTTCCTTTTCACTGCACAAATTCACCCTTCCTATGTTTTTGGAAGTCCTTCGTTTCGAACTCTCCTACCGGCTCAAGCGGCCGGCTACCTGGATTTATTTTGGCCTGATGTTACTGCTGGCTTTTGGCGGTGTGGCCTGGGAAAACATCACCATCGGCGGCGGGACCGGCCAGGTCAAGGAAAATGCCCCGACGGTGATCGCCTTCATGATGGTGATCCTGACGACCATTCCGGGCTTTTTCTTCGCCTCGGCCATCATGGGCGTGCCGGTCTTGCGTGATTTTGACCACAAGACTGACAGCATGCTCTACACCACCCCCTTGCGTAAGTCACACTATCTCTGGGGGCGCTTCCTCGGTTCGCTGCTGGTGCTGCTGCTGGTATTTAGCGGGATGGTGTTGGGGCTGGTGGTAGGGTCGCTTATGCCGTGGTTGGATACGGAAAAGTTTTTGCCTTTCAACTTCTGGCATTACCTGCAGCCCTTTTTGGTGTGGGTAATTCCCAATGCCCTTTTCAGTGGGGCGCTCTTTTTCATGGGAGGGACCTTGAGCCGGAAGCTGCTGTGGGTGTTTGTGCAGGGAGTCATGCTGCTGATGTTTTACCTGATTACGGGAGAATTGGCTTCTGACCTCGACAACCGGAACCTGTCGATCATCCTCGATCCGATGGGCATCGGGGCCCAGAATATTTTCACCCAATACTGGACCGTGGCCGAACGCAATTCTCTGGTGATTCCGTTGGAGGGAGCCCTGCTGTTCAACCGCTTGCTGTGGACGGGCATCGGCCTGGGAGCCCTGGCGCTGACCTTCTGGCGCTTCAGCTACACCACGGCTGGTACCAGCGGCCGCCGGCGCAAGCAAAAAGCTCCTGCGGATGACCTCATGCCGATCCGGGCAAACCTGGCCCTACCGCAGGTTACCTTACAGGATGGCCTGAAAACCAACTTGCAGCGTATTGCCGGGCTCTCCCGCATCTACTTCCTGGAGGTGGTCAAGTCTTTGCCCTTCATTGCCATCACCCTCTTCGGCATGATTTTGCTGCTGGCCAATGCCTGGGAATTCGAAGCCATGTACGGCACCGACACCTACCCCACTACTTACCTCATGCTGCAGCAACTGGAGGGCTTCAACGTCTTCTTCCTGGTGCTCATCGTGTTTTATGCGGGAGAATTGGTCTGGCGGGAGCGCGACCTGAAGATGAACCAGATCTTCGATGCCTTGCCCGTGCCGGGCTTCGTGAGCGTGACGGCCAAGTTTCTCGCCATGGTCTACATGTTTGTGGTGCTGCTGCTGGTGCTCATGGTCACGGGCATATTTGTGCAGGCCACCAAGGGGTATTTTCAGTTCGAAATCGGGGTGTACCTGGGCAATTTGTTCACCGATACCTTCCTTTTCCTGGTGCTTTTTGCCCTCTTTTCCTTCTTCGTGCAAGTGGTGGCCAACCAGAAGTTTCTGGGCCATGCGCTGGTCATTCTATACTTCCTGATCACTGGGCTGGTGTTCAATGAGATTGGCCTGGAGCACCGCATGTTCAAGTTTGCCTCGGCCAGCTTGGGGACTTATTCTGACATGAACACCTACGGGCACTTTGTCCCTTCCTTCAGTTGGTTCAACCTCTACTGGATGGGCTTTGCCCTGCTGCTCTTTGCCCTGGCGGTGACCTTTTCGGTACGGGGGGTAGATACGGTGCTTAAGACGCGGGCCAAGCTGGCGGGGCAGCGCTTTGCCCGGCCGGTGCTGGTGTTCACCGCGGCGGCCTTGCTGCTGTTTGTGGGTTCGGGTTGCTATATTTTTTACAATACCAACGTCCTGAACACCTACCAGACCTCCGACGAGGGCAAAGAACGGCAAGCCAACTACGAAAAGACCCTCAAGCAATACCAGGACCTGCCGCAGCCACGCATTGTGGAGACCCGTTTGAAGGTGGATATTTTTCCCTACCAGCGAGATTTTACGGCAGAGGGGTTTTACATCCTGAAGAACAAGACCCCTCAGCCGATTGAAGCGCTTCACCTGACGACCAACGCGCAGGTACAGGGCCTGCAGTCAGCATTGCTCGGCATTGAGCGGCTCGACTCCCTGGGCGGAAACGGCATGAGCCTGGAGCAGTCATGGCCGGAGTTTGGTTATCATATCTATACCCTTGACCGGCCGCTGGCCCCGGGCGACAGCCTTAAGCTTGACTGGAAAGTGGCCCTGGACACCAAAGGCTTCGTGGAGAGTGGTTCCAACACCAGCATCGTGTTCAACGGTACCTTCTTCAACAACACCTACTTTCCCGGCCTGGGCTACGAAGCGGGGGCAGAACTGAGCAGCGACGATGACCGCAAAGACCACGACTTAGCCAAAAAGCCGGAGCGGGGCCGCCCGCGTACCGATCCGGTGGGTCGCCGCATGAACCTCATCGGCGACGATGCCGACAACCTGCGCTTTGGCATCACCATGAGCACGGCCGCCGATCAGATCGCCATAGCGCCGGGCTATTTGCAGAAAGAATGGACCGAGGGCGACCGGCGCTATTTCCAATATGAGATGGACGTGCCCATGTTCAACTTTTACGCCATGATCTCGGCCCGCTACGAGGTACGCCGTGAGCAGTGGGAGACCCCGAGCGGCAAGCCCGTTAACCTGGAAATTTACCACCATCCCGCCCACACCTACAACCTCGACCGCATGATGCAGGCCATGAAGGATGCCCTGGCCTACTACGACCGCCATTTCAGCCCCTACCAGTTCCGGCAGATGCGCATCTTGGAGTTTCCCCGCTACGCCAGCTTCGCCCAGAGTTTTGCCAATACCGTTCCCTTCAGTGAGGGCATCGGCTTTATCCTGAATGTGGAGGAAGAAGATGTGGATGTGGCCTATTACGTCACCGCCCACGAGATGGCCCACCAATGGTGGGGGCATCAGGTGTCGGAGGCCAATGTGAGGGGAAGTGCGGCCATCTCAGAAACCCTTTCGCAGTACTCAGCCTTGATGGTGATGGCGCAGCGCTACGGGCCGGAGATGATGCAAAAATTTCTCAAATACGAGCTAGACCGCTACCTGCGCGGTCGGGCGGGGGAGCGGAAAAAAGAAAATCCCCTGGCCGAAACTACCGGGCAGAGCTACATCCACTACCGCAAAGGGGCCGTGGTCATGTATGCCCTGCAGGACTACATCGGCGAGGACCGCATCAACGCTGCTTTGGCCAGTTTTGCGGATAAATGGGCCTTTCGTGAAGACCTCTATCCCACCACCCACGACCTGATCGCGGAATTTCGGGCCGTCACCCCCGATAGCTTGCAGTACCTGATCACCGACATGTGGGAGACCATCACCCTCTACGAAAACCGGGTGGAGGAAGTCACCTACGAGGCCTTGCCTGACGGGCAATACCAGGTCGACCTCACCTACACCGCCATCAAGTACCGGGCCGACAGCCTGGGCAATGAGACCGAGATCGACCTGCGCGACTGGATCGACATCGGGGTCTATGGTGAGACCGAGGCGGAGAAAGACACCTTGCTGTATTTGCAAAAGCACCAGGTCACCGGCGGCGAGAGGCAGAAGCTGAGCGTGATCGTGGGCCAAAAGCCTAACAAAGCGGGGATCGACCCCATCAACA
>CAZIVQ010000449.1:0-4567 GCA_964542415.1 uncultured Bacteroidia bacterium
GAGCGCAGTAGCGCTTTATTCCACTACTCTTACCCGGATTTTACTCGCGTATTTGCCCGTGTGGTACACCCGGTGCGTCTGGGCCTGAAAATCTGCCGCCTCCGCTTCGAAGATGTTGTCGACCCAGGTCTGCGGGTTGCGGTCAAAGGCCGGAAACCAGCTGCTCTGTACCTGCACCATCAGCCGGTGCCCCGGCCCGAAGCTGTGCAGCACATCCTGAAGCTTGAAGCAGACCGGCACGATCTCGCCTGGCACCAGCGGCTCGGGCCGCTCGAAACTCTGGCGAAAGCGCGCTCGCATGATCTCGCTGCGCACCATCTGCTGGTAGCCGCCTAGGCTCACGTGGGCGGGGGTATGGGGCGTATTGGGCTCGTCGGGCGGATAGACATCGATCAATTTCACCACAAAATCCGCGTCCTCCCCCGTGCTGCTCACCCACAGTTCTACCTCGATCTCCCCGGCCAGGGTAAGCGTGCTGTCCAGCACCGGGGTCTGAAACGTCAGCACATCGGGACGCCGGTCGGCAAAACGCTGGTCCTCGCTCATGTAGTTGCGGGGGGTGAAGTCGAAGCTGCCCGGGATATCCTGGGTGTAGGGCACCGGTTGGTTGGGGTCGGAGACGTAGGCAGAATAAGGCAAACCGGTTAGGGGCTTTTGGAGAGAAAGGGTACGGCCAGGATGAAGGAAGAAATCGACCTCCCGGGCCTGGGCAGGAGGCCAGGTCTCCCATTGCGTCCAGGCCTTGGCCCCGGTATCGAAGAGGTAGGCCTCCGGCAGGCCGGTGTCGCCATCGCCCGCTTCTTTGAGAAAATGCCGGAAAAAGCGCGCTTCGATCTCCCGCTGGTAAAAGGTCGCCAAGCTGTCCCCAAAGTAAATCTCATGGTGCAGGTGATGCCCCTTTTCCCGGGTCCAGCCGCCATGCCCAAAGGGACCCATCACCAAGGTGTTATAGTTGTTGCTGGTTTGTTCGATGCTGCGATAAATATGCAGCGGGCCATACAGGTCCTCCGCATCGAACCAGCCGCCCACGGTCATCACGGCCGGGCGAATGTCTTGCAAATGCGGCAATAGGTCGCGGCGCTGCCAAAAGGCATCGTAGTTCGGATGGGTCTTCAATTCTCGCCAAAAGAAGTTGTCCGCGCTCATGTAGCGGTCGCCATTTTTCAGGGGACCCATGTCCATGAAGAACTGGTAGGCATCCTCGGTCGGTTTGTCGAACAAGCTATACCAGGCCGTGTCTACTGGCTGGGTTTTCTGCACCCCAAAAACCGGCGTAGCGCGAAAGTAGCCCAAGGTGTAGGCCCCATTGTGGTGAAAGTCGTCGAAATAAAAATCGGCGATCGGGGCTTGGGGCGACACCGCCTTCAGCGCCGGATGCGCCCCGGGCAGCGCGGCAGCGGCATAGAAGCCCGGATAACTGATGCCCCATTGGCCGACCCGGCCGTTGTGAGAGGCCACGTTTTCCAGCAGCCATTCGATGGTGTCGTAGCCATCGCTGCTCTCGTCTACGTCTTGAGGCGATGACTTGTCTGGCAGGTGCGGCGTCATGTTGGTCCAGGTTCCCTCGCTCATCCAGCGGCCGCGCACATCCTGGTGGACGAAGATGAAGCCTGCTCTTACCAGCGTCTCCGAAGGGCCCAACCCCCGGACCATGAAGGTATCTGGCCCGTAAGGCTTCACGCTGTAGCAGCTCCGCTTGAGCAGAATGGGATAGGGCTTTTCGGTGCTCGCATCCTTGGGGGTGTAAATGGCGGTAAACAGCCGGGTCCCATCGCGCATCGGGACATAGACTTCTTGCTTGTCGTAGTGCGCCGGGATATAACTCGCCAGGTCGCTTTGTGCGCGCAGCGGCGCCCAGCCGGCAAGCAGCAGCAATAACAGGGTACATGTTCGCATGGCTAAAGATAGCAGCCTATTCACCAATCCCCCAAATTTTGGGGTCAGGGAAACACACCGGCAGGTTGGGCTGAAGCCTTCCTCTCCCCTACGCTTTGCGCCCAGCCAAGGCATAAATATGCTCGTGCCCGTACTGAGAGGGCACCCGGCCGATTTCTTTCAGCTCGGCCAGGCCCGCCGCCGCCAAAATTTCCCGGCCCTTGGCCTGCGGCAAGGGATAAGGAATCCAGGGCGGGCGCGCTTGCTGCGTTTCGTACTCGATCAGCACGAAGCTGCCCCCAGGCCGCAAATGGCTCAGCACCTGCGGCAGCACCGTTAATGGATCGGCGACGTAGTGCAAAGCATTCGCCATCACGATGCCGTCCAGGTGCGTTGGTAAGTCCATTTTTTGGGTAAAATCTCCCTCTACCACCTGGATCGCCACCGCCCCCGTATGCCGGCCAAACTCTTGCCAGAGCACATGCGGGCTTTTATCCAGGGCATAGACGGTGCTCCCTGCCGGCAAGTGAGCCGCCAAAGCAGCTACGAAGGTACCCGTACCGGCCCCGATCTCCGCCCAATGAGCCGGTCCTGCCATGGGGAGCGCGTCCTTGAGCAATGCATGTGCGTCTTGTAGATGCATCAGTAGAAAAAATTAGACTCGGCCCCCTGCTTTTTTTTCCTCTTTTTCATTACGGAGGACACCAATTATGGATGGCGGTGAAACCGGCAGAGATTTCCCTAAGGAAACAGAGGACAAGGTTCAAAAAACAGGGCTTCCACCAATTTACCCCCCACCTTCCCATCCTCACTTCCCAATCCCCAAATTCCATCTTCCCATCTTCACCTCTTCACCTCTTCACCTCTTCACCATCGCATCCATGATCTCCATGACCTGCAGGCCCACCATGGCCGAACAGGGATTGGGGCCTTCGTTTTGAAAATGGCGCACCACCCGCTCGATCATAGGTTGCTGGGCGTGCTCGGGGGGATCGAAGTAGAAGGTCTCGGAGCGGCCATCCTGGATGAGGTGTACCTCGGCACCAAAAAAGGAAAACTGAATCTGCCCGCGGCTGCCGGTGATCACGCAGCCCTCGCCTGCCAAGGCCTCCGGTACGCCAAAGTGCCAGAGCCCGCGCACGAGCACCTCGTCTTCGAAGCGAATTTGCCCGCTGACCACATCTTCAGCGGCATGGACCTCTTGCTGGTTGGCGCTAAAGCCCTGCCAGGCAAGGGGATCGCCAAAGTAATACAGCATCAGGTCGATTTGGTGTGGGGCCAAATCGTGAAACAGTCCCCCGCCTGATATGGCAGGATCTACCCGCCAGTTGGTCTCTGAGGCGGCGATCAGGTCCAGCTGGGCCGCTTGCAGCACATGAATATCGGCCCACAGCACCCGCCCGATGGCCGCCTCGGCCAGCAAAGCTTTGACTTTGGCGAAGGCGGGCAAAGCCCGGCGATAGTGCGCCACCACCAGTTTGCGACCGCTGTCGCTCGCCGCCTGCGCGATTTCGGCCGCCTCCGCCGCATTTAGGGCCATCGGCTTCTCCAGATAGACATCTTTGCCCGCCGCCAGCGCAGCCAACGCATAGCGCCGGTGCGATTCGGGGGGCGTAGAAATGTAGATCGCGTTGAGGCCCGGATGCTCCAGCAGCGCCTCGACCTCGTCGTACCAATGGGGCACCTGATGCCGCCGGGCGTAGTCCGCAGCCTTTTCGCCGTTGCGCCGCATGATGGCCATCAGGCGTGAGCCCGGCACCTTGGAGAATGCCGGGCCGCTTTTCTTTTCCATTACATCCCCCGCTCCGATCGCGCCCCAAAGGATTTCACTCATGGTGTGGTAAGTTGATGCTAAAATTGTCCCTGATTATTTCCCCCGGTCAAACACCACATCCCCCCCAATCACCGTCATTTCCACCCGCGTGTCCAGCAGCAAAGAATCAGGCACGGTCATGATGTCTTGGGACAAGATGGTAAAATCTGCCCATTTCCCTGGCTCGATGGAGCCTTTTTCTTGTTCCTGAAACGCGCCGTAGGCTGCATCCAAGGTGTAAGAACGCAAAGCCTCCGCCCGGGTCATGCGCTGCGCCGGTTCGTAGCCACCCGGCGGATGGCCGTCCAGCGTCTGCCGCGTCACCGAAGCGTAGAAGCAGGCGAGGGGATCGACCGGCTCCACCGGCGCATCGGTGCCGTTGACGATGCGGGCCCCGGACTGGAGCAGGTCCTGCCAGACGTAGGCCCCCTCCTCGATGCGCTGCTCCCCTAGCCGGTCGATGGCCCAGGGCCGGTCCGAGGACAGGTGAATGGCCTGCATGGCCGGGATCACTCCCAAAGCGGCGAAGCGCGGGATGTCCTCGGGATGGAGATGCTGCGCATGCTCAATGCGAAAGCGGGCGTCCGCGGCTGCGTCGGGGAATTCGCTGTAGGCTTGTTCGTACTGGTCGAGCACCACGCGGTTGGCGCGGTCCCCGATGGCGTGGGTGCAGACCTGAAAGCCGTGTTGCAAACCTTCGCGAGAGACTTTGAGAATGGTCTCGGCCGGGGTGATGGGGTTGCCGGTATGGCCGGGGCGGTCGCGGTAGGGGCGCAGCAGCCACGCGCCCCGCGAGCCCAAGGCCCCGTCGCCGTAGAGCTTGATGGCGCGGATGGTGAGAAAAGGCTCTACCTGCGGGCCGCGGGCGTACCAATTGGC
>CAZIVQ010000450.1:0-4558 GCA_964542415.1 uncultured Bacteroidia bacterium
TCCGGCTTTAATCGGCACTAATCACAGATTAGCACCGGGAAAGGGCCTCTCTTCGCAAAATACAAATCCACTTACCGCAGCTCAATGAATTCCATTCTTCCCCAATCCCTCGTATCTTTAGGGAGAAAATGAACCCCCTCTTCATGAAAAACCTGCTTTTTTGCTGTTCGCTGCTGCTATTGGTGCTGGCTTGCAGCAGCAGCCGACAGCTGTCGAGCCGGGGCAAGGGCACGCCCTTCAGCCCGGCCCAGCGCGAGCTGATCCTCGCCGGTGACACCCTCACGCCCATGCGCGTGTACCTGATCACCAACCGCAGCGACTCGTTGCTGCTGCGCACCCCTTCTGAGCCGGTGAAGGCAAATCCCAACGACAAGGTCTTGCAGCACTTTACCAAACGGCTCTACCGCACCGTACGCGACAGCCTGTCGCTGGGCGTAGGCATTGCCGCCCCGCAGGTCGGCATCCTCAAGCAGGTCATCTGGGTGCAGCGCTTTGACAAGCCGGGCTATCCCTTCGAGGCCTACCTCAACCCCCGCATCCGGCAGTACACCGACCTCAAGCAGCCTTGTCCCGAAGGCTGCCTGTCGATCCCCGACCGCCGCGACACCACCCAAAACCGGGCCTACGCCATCCTGCTCGAATACGACCGCCTCGACGGCAGCCACGCCATTGAGATGGTGGAGGACTTTACCGCCGTTATTTTCCAGCATGAGATTGACCACCTCAACGGCATTCTCTACATCGACCATTTGAAAGAAGAAATTGAGGTAGCGAAGGCCCGGTAGCACGAACGCGAAGAAAATTTCCCCGGAAAATTTGCAAATCAATGGTGGTGCCCCTACTTTTACCGAACCTTTAGTAAAAGGACGTTCTTCACACCCTGCGGGAGCTTAGCTCAGTTGGTTCAGAGCACCTGCCTTACAAGCAGGGGGTCACTGGTTCGAGCCCAGTAGCTCCCACTCCGCAAGCCTCAGTTTTCGCTGAGGCTTTTTCTTTTTCACCCTTATTTCTGCCTGTCGTGAGTTTTTGGCAACGCATCAACAACGGCAAGACCAGCACCTACCTCGCCGCTGCCTTTGGCATGGCCTTCTTGGCCATCATTCTCTATTCGCAATTCGCCAACAATCCCACCCAATACCAGACCAAACTGGCGCAGGAGCGGGAGCAGAAAGACTTGCAGTTCAAGAATGACCCGGACGGGCCGCTAACCAAGGCGCAAAAAAAGGCCTTCGAGGGGTTGACCTATTTTTCCATCAACGAAGCCTATGTCACTCCGGCGCGGTGGGTCCCCAACCCGCAGCCAGACACCCTGTTGCTGATGACCACCACGGGCGAAGACCGGCAGATGGTGCGGGCGGGTAAGCTGCAATTCCAGCTGCAAGGCACCCAGCAAGCCTTAACCGCCTACCGCTACCTTGATCCGGCTTTGCAAGACGAATTATTCGTGCCCTTCCGCGACCTCACCTCCGGCCTCTCGACCTACGGCGGTGGCCGCTACCTCGACCTCCAGCTGACCGACCCCCTCGTCATCGACTTTAACCGCGCCTACAACCCCTACTGCGTCTACAACCCCAGCTACAGCTGCCCCTTGCCGCCCCCAGAAAACAAGCTCAACCTGGAAATCCGGGCGGGGGAGTTGATGTGGGTGGAGGAGGGGGAGAAAAAAGAGATGAGAAATGAGAGATGAAACGGGCGGTTGGCGACAAACGACAAGCGACGTGGCGATATAAGACAAGCGACCTGAGACCGAAGGTCAAACCGCTGCGACCTCCTACGCCCTGCTTGGCTTCTTCCTACCGGTTTCACACTCCGGTATCTTCGACCGGCATCTTTGATCCGCGAATTTCTGAAAGTCTGTCCTCCGGCAGATGCGAAAAAAAACCTCCGTGCCCTTAGTGGTGAACAAAAAATTGCGCCCGCAGACTGCTGACTACGGGCGCAGTTGGTGGATGAAGCCCTATTTAAAGGTGACGGTGGCCAGGTCCTGGATGATTTTCCATTCTCCCCCGGTATTGACCAGGCTGTAGTAGGTGAAAAAATCGGCTTGCTGGCCCGTAAGGCTTACTTTGGCCGTGGCATTTCCCTCTCCGGTAAGCATGATCGCCTCGACTAGAATGTTGCGGGTGTCGCCGCCCCAGGTTTTGGTGGCGATCTTGTCGAGGTAGCCGGCCTTGTCTACTATGAAAATGTCTGGCTTTTGACCATCGTGCATGAGCAGCCGGTACTGGTCGTGGAGAACGGCCTGCAAGGCGTCTACATCCTGCTCATCGCCTGCCCGAACATAGGCCTCGATGGCAGCCTGAACGGCTTTTTCGGGATCTTGGGGCAAGGCGTGGCCCGCCAAAGCGAAGCCAGAGAACAACAAAAACACACTGAGAATTCGAAACATGATAGATGATTTAGGTAAATGGAATATTGATAAATCAACTTTTTGGGTAAATTTTTACCAGACCAACGGCAGTTGCTGCCG
Source organism: uncultured Bacteroidia bacterium (assembly GCA_964542415.1). Lineage (GTDB taxonomy): Bacteria > Bacteroidota > Bacteroidia > J057 > J057 > CAZIVQ01. The sequence goes on from CAZIVQ010000450.1 coordinate 2,471, forward strand.
CATCCGGGAATGGTGGTCAAAATCATCGGAGACCGAATAAGCAAGGGTGACCCAGCGGGCTTTTTCCTGGACCAAGGCCCGGTCATAGGGATCCCCGGACTGGATCGGAAACCTGATGGTTAGCCAGGTCTCAGCGCGGGTTTCGCCCGCAGCAACCACCCGCAGCGAGTGGGCTCCGCCCAAGGACGTATCCGTAGGGTAATCTCCCATTCCCTGCACAAAATGATCCGAGCATTCTCCCTGCCCCGCCCGCACCCGGCACAGCTTCAGGTCAGTCCCTGGCAACGGCTTGGCATGATGGATGCCCACCGCCAGCCAGCCTTGACACGGTGCGATAAGGTGCATCTCTACGCTGTCGGCCAGCCAGGTGACCGTGACCTTCATGCCTCCGGCTTCGTAGGTTTGTCCCCGGCCGGGCAAGGTCCCACCGAGCAGCAGGGCCAACATAACGAGGTATTTCATTGATAAATTAATAATTGATATATCAACGATACGGAGAAATTTTTTTAGGGTTCGAAGTTGAAGTACATTTTATCCAATAATTTTTTCAGCTGCTCGATTTCCTCCTCAGACAAATGTTGGAGCCCTTTGGCCCGAATGTCCTGGACGGTAGGGGTCATCTGGCTCACCAGTGTTTTGCCTTGGGGAGTGAGGTGGAGCTGAAAAGACCGGCGGTCTCCGGGAGAGACTTCCCGGCTGACCAGCGCCATTTTTTCCAGCGCATTAAGGATACGGGTGACGGCCGCTGGGTCTTTGAAGATGCCGTTGGACAGTTCTATCTGGGTAAGGCCTTCCGGGCTCTCGCTGATCCGCTTCAGGATCAGCCATTGGTCGATGGTCACCCCAAATTCTTGCTGCTTGATCACCTGCCGGGTGTAGACCTTGACCTGCCGCATCACTCGCTCGATGCGGTAATAGACGACGTCTTCAAGCTTTTTGTCGATAGCCATGGGTTTTTACGTTTAGCGCAATTTACTCAATAAACCCCGCCATCTCCCCTTGCAGCGCGGCCGCCGCTTCTCCGGCTTTGCGCGCAAAGTCTTCGCCGGAGCCGGCGTAAAGAATCCCCCGGCTGGAGTTGATCAGCAGGCCGCCTTGCTCGGTGCGGCCGTGGGTGCAGACCGCAGCCAAATCGCCGCCTTGGGCCCCTACCCCCGGCACCAGCAGCCAGGCTTCGGGGGCCAGCTGCCGGATTTCTTGCAGGGCCTCGGCCCGGGTCGCCCCGACCACGAAGCCCAGTTCGCCCGGATACTTATTCTGCCAAGCTACGCCTTTTTTCAGCACTTGCTGGTAAAGCGGGGGCTCGCCGTGCTGCTGGAAGTCCTCCGCGCTGGGGTTGGAGGTGAGCCCGAGCAAAAAGACCCATTTGCCTGCAAACTCCAAAAACGGCCCCACCGAATCCTCGCCCATGTAGGGCGCGACCGTCACCGCGTCGAAGTCGTAGGTCTCGAAAAAGGTGCGGGCATAGAGGCGCGAGGTATTGCCGATGTCGCCGCGCTTGGCGTCGGCGATGGTGAAGACGTCTTTGGGGATAAGCTCCAGGGTGCGGGCCAAGATGTCCCAGCCTTTGGGGCCCTGCGCCTCGTAGAAGGCCAAATTGGGCTTGTAGGCCACCGCATAAGGCAGCGTCGCCTCGATGATCTGCCGGTTAAACTCAAATACCCCGTCGGGATGGGCCTGCAAATGAGTCGGCAAGCGGCGGGGGTCGGTGTCGAGCCCTACGCAGAGGTAGGAGCGCTTTTGTTGAATCTGGGCGGTGAGCATGTGGAGCGATTTTGCGATAAGCGATGAGCGATGTGGCGATAGGCGATGTGGCGATATGCGATAAGCGATGTGGCGATATGAGACAAGCGACCTGAGACCACGAAGTCGAACCTCTGTGCCCTGCTTGGTTTCTTCCTACCGGTTTCACACCCCGGTATCTTCGACCGGCATCTTTGATCCGCGAACTTTGCGCCTCCTCTGCGACCTCTGCGGTAAAAAAAACACAGCACTCCCATGGTTAACCAGATAAATCCACCAACCCCCCTTCATCCCGCCAAAAATGTTAAATTTACCTCCTCACTCCAAACCTCATTTCGTTGCTGC